>JAUVBI010000013.1 GCA_030591305.1 Pseudomonadota bacterium | reverse complement strand
GTGCCATGTATGACGTCACCAAGCAGCTGACCATTCGAGCAAACACCGACACACTGTATTCATTTGGTGTTTTTGATTTGACTCAGCCACTGACACTCACAATGCCGGAAACAAATCGCTACCTATCGGCAATGATTGTCAGCCAGGACCATTCCACTTATGCAGTGTATGAAGGCAAGCATACTCTTAGCGAGGAAAATATTGGCACACGCTACGTATTTATTATCCTGCGTACCTTTGTCGACCCCAATGATAAATCTGATCTTGCAAAAGCGCATGCAACCCAGGACAGAGTAAAGCTTCTACAAAAAAATACTGGCAGTTTTGAAATTCCTGATTGGGACGAAATAACACTGAAGTCAAAGCGCGAAGAACTGGTTGAAATAGCCAACCTTCTACCAAACTCCCAGGGAATGTTTGGCATGAAAGACGAACTAAACCCGGTAATGCATTTACTCGGGACCGCTTTTGGCTGGGGCGGCTTGCCGGAAGCTGATGCCAGCTATGACATAGCCGCAGTATCTAAAAATGATGGAAAAACAGTCTATAGCTTTACGGTGAAAAACGTACCTGTCGATGGATTTTGGTCCGCAACAGTTTACAACAAAGATGGTTACTTCGACATTAATGATCGGGGCGTCTATTCCCTGAACAGTATTACCGCCAGGCGCACTGCAGATGGCTCTACCACCATTCAGTTTGGCGACTGCGCGGGCATGGATAACTGCCTGGGAATTATGGATGGGTGGAACTATGCCATACGCATGTACAGGCCACAGGAAAGTATTCTAAGCGGCGCGTGGCAGTTTCCCAAGCCAACAGCACACTGAATCTAAGCGTGGCAGGGGCATAATTCCCTGTCACGCCGTTTACTATATTAAGTTGTTCAAAGCGATACATCACCTTCAGCGATGAGAACACAATCGGGGATAACCGAAATTATAGAAAGAAATCTATTCATGATGGAGCAGAATATGCAGTATACTTATGCAGTCTGGTAACTACCTGAGAGCTTTACTATGAAACAGTTTATTTCAATCGTATTTTCGGCCCTGCTGTTGGCTGCCCCTATGTCTAGTTACGCACTGTTTGGCGATAAAGACCCAGATAAGGAGCGCAAGGAACTGCAACAGGCACGCTCTGCCGCCCTGAGTAAATTATATGCAGAAAAACCTGCGGCAAAGAGTGAGATTCAATCTGCAAAGGGCTATGCCGTATTTTCCAGCATTGGGGTAAACCTGTTTCTCGTGGCAACAGAGCGCGGCGGTGGCATTCTGCGCGATCACCGCAACGGCAAAGATACCTATATGAAGATGTTTTCTGCCGGCGGCGGCATCGGCATGGGTGTAAAGGACTTCAGCGTTATCTTTATTTTCCATACCATCGCGGCGATGGATGCTTTTCAGAAAGAAGGCTGGGACTTCTCAGGCAAAGCAGAAGCCAGTGCTGAATCAGAAGATAAGGGTATGGGCACGGAAGCCGCATTAACTGTTGTACCTGGAACCACAATCTATCAGCTGACCGATGCCGGGCTTGCGCTACAGGCCACCTTGCAGGGAACTAAATTCTGGGCAGATGAAGACCTTAACTAACCCTTCTTCTCAAGGGTTAGAATAAACGGCAGCTCCAGAAGCTGCCAATTCAAACAATCTACAACTATTTAAGCCACCTCTGGCAGGGAAAAGCCCGCAGACAAACCCGTATCAATGCTGTGGCTGGTGCCGTTTACATAGCAGGCCTTATCTGATGGCAGCCGCACGCCCTATTCCACCAGCAGCACCGGTGACAAGAACTACATTTACTCTATTCAAGATTTGAAAGATGCGATGGTTGCAGGTAAATCAAGCTCCTGCTCGCGCTTTCCTGAGATATCCGCCAACAGCTTCAACTGCTCAAGCACAGCCGGGTTGGCAAGGCATTCATTCATTGATGCATTCTCTTGTGCCAGGCCTGCAAATACACCCTCGTTCATGCCTGAGAACGTCTGCTTTAAAACAGATTTCACTGCCTGGTTCGCAGAAAAATCATTCCTGGCAATGCGCTCAACCGCATCGCTAACATAGCTATCAAGCTCTGCCGCAGTTTCAAAAGCGCGGTTGATGAAATTGTACTGCTGCGCCTCTGCGCCAGAAAAGTCTCTACCCGTCAGCATAACTTCCAATGCCCTGCCACTGCTCGCCTTGATAGGAAGCAGTGTTGACCCGCCCCCAGCGGGCAGAAAGCCACCACTGGCTTCCGGAAAACAGAACTTCGACTGTGTTGTAGCAAAGCACATATCCAGTGCCAGCATAAATTCAAAACCACCACCGCGGCAGATACCGTCAATTTTGGCCATTGTGACCTGCGGAAGATTATTGATCGACAAGCCCAGGGCCTGTAAGACATTCAGGTCTTTGGTCTTGCTGACAGGAATGGATGGGTCGCCCTCGATCACCTTAAAAATATCATCGATATCAAAGTGAGCAATAAAAAAATCACTGTTTGCGCTATCAAAAATTACAACTTTAGTTTCGCTATCGACAGTTAACTGGCCAACCAGCGCAAACAACTCTCCAGCCATTACTGCCGACATAATATTCACTTCGCCATTGCTAAGCGTGACATGAAGTGTGGGGCCCTCTTTTCTGGTTGAAAATGTTGTATAGCTCATTGGCTTAGCTCCTTTTGTTCTTGTAGCGATGCATAACCATAGGCCTCTAGTGCACCCAGCACGTCACGATGCCCCAGGACTTCATTAATTGAACGAAAGCCCGCTTTTACGGGCTTATCTTGCACCAGCCTCATAGCGGCGTAAGCCTGTAATAAACCGGTAATCTGATAGGCGCAAGTGCCGGTAATTTCACAGCGAACCATTTTGTTGTTGCCCCGACCTACACACCAATCTGTAAAGCGGTTTTGCTGGCGATTTTCCCGCGGAGGCATGGTGTTTTGCATTTGCCCGGCCAGTTGATCCAGTATGGGGAAAAGCTGCTCATCGCTGAGCCATTGCAACTGAACGTTATAAGCCAGCTCAAGTTCCTCACAACCCTTCCAGATATTTTGATTACCCATGGCCAGAACCATATTGCAGTTGCGCACGCGGCTATCATTCTTAAAATATACAACGTGCGAACCACCGCCCCACTGGGTGCCCATAACAATATCACCGGTACCCGGCAAGGCCAGTTGATATCGCTCAAAAATCTTTTCATACTGGACCAATTCATGATCAACAATTTTGAATGACGGATTCCGGCACATATCGAACACTGACTGTGTTGAACCCACTGTGGGGGTACCAAATGTATGTATACGAACTTCAAGGCTGTCAATTCCGGGGGTTTCCAGGCAAACGCGAGCGGCTATATCGCTCACGGTAAACATATAGGCTGTCGCAGGGGCGCACACCAGGCCCGCCTGCTCAAACTTGTGGTGAAATTTCTCCTGCATCTGCAGCATCCAGTTCTGCTCACCGGTTGTGTCCAGGTAGTGGCACCCAGCAGCCAGAGCTGCCTCTATAGCGACTTCTCCAAACCGGGAAAACGGGCCCACCGTATTGCATATAACTTTCCGGCCCGCTAAAAGTTTACTGATAGATTCGACATTGTGCTCAACTTCCAGCACCTGGTAATCGGCGTTTTCAATACCGGGGATATACTTCAGCGCCTCCTCTATTCGACTGCGACTTCTACCCGCCGCGATAAAAGGAATGCCGTACTCCCGCAGGAATTCAATGACCAGCCTTCCTGTGTAACCACTAGCGCCGTAGACAACAATCGGGTAATTGCCAGACATATGTTATACTCCATCAATAGTATTATTCCCCTGAGTGTAGACCACCATAGGGGGGCTGGCTTGTCTGAAAAGGCAGAGCACTTGTCTTTGGCCGAAAGCTCACCGTTATTTAAATCGTTCATAATGACAAGTATTTTGCTCCATAGGACAACTCATTCCTAATACAATAAGTAGAGAGCTGTTACACGCCTTTCACCACTGGGAACAACTAGTTACCTATGCAGAGTTGGCAGACCGATTTAGTAAATACCTACATGTCCCTGAGTATTAAGCCCACTTTGCGGCATGTGTCCTCCTTGCGACTTATTCGCGGAGCAATCAGCCTGATTGACAACACTGTGGGTCGCCTGGCGTCTCCGGGTAAAGTCACAGTAAGCACAGTGGATGACCCCGACAACCGCTGCGAGCTCAGATGGGTTACGCCCACGGAGATGTCGCCGGACAACAGCCGTGTAATACTGTATTTGCCAGGAGGGGCTTACATCATGCGAACCCCACAGCTGCACACGGCCTTGGTCTCCAGAATATGCCTGCAGTCGAATGCCTCCGCTTTAATTTGTTACTACCGGCTCGCTCCTGAGCACCCCTTTCCAGCGGGACTGGAGGATGCGATAGCCGCCTTCGACCTGTTGCTCGCCCAGGGCCATAGGCCGGAGGATATCATTATCGCCGGAGACTCCGCTGGCGGAGGCCTTGCTCTGGCACTACTGCTTGCCCTGCGGGACTCAGGGCGCCCAACTCCTGGCGGTGCAGTATTGATGTCTCCTTTACTGGACGCAGGCGATGAAGCTCCCTCAAGAGTGAAAAATGCAAAAACAGATTCAGCCCTGCCCCACCCGGCGCGGCGAGCGGTAAATCCGAGAACACTATACGCGGGCGAGCATGACCACAAGCACCCCTATATCTCTCCCATATATGGCACTTTTGAACAGCTTCCCCCCATTTACGTACTGGTCAGTGATTCTGAAATGCTGCTTGACGACAGTTTACGCCTGGCGCGCAAAGCGCATATGTACCAGACCGATGTTCGGGTAGATGTGTGGCAGAAAGTCCCTCATGTGTGGGTGTCGATGCCATTCCTGCCGGAAAGCGTTGATGGAATTAAGCGGATAGGACAGTTCATAAAAGAGAAACTTCCCTGCCACACAGACAATGTAGCGCGGGAGGCAAGCTTTGCAGCAAGTTGACAGTGAAGACGCGGCATTTCTGTATCTGGAGCAGCCCGACAACCCCGCACACCTGGGACTAATCGCACTCTATGATCAGTCCAAAACGGATGGTCATGTCATTCGTTTTCAGCATATTCTAAAACATATCCAAAATCGCCTCGCCTCTGCGCCTGTATTTCATCAGAAAATCAAGCGGGTTCCCGCCGACCTGGATTACCCCTACTGGATAGAAGACGACAATTTTGATCTGGAATACCATGTAAGACATATGGCACTTCCCAAGCCGGGAGATTGGCGTCAGTTTTGTATTCAAATATCACGCATCCACTCACGGCCGCTTGATATTCGTCGCCCGCTTTGGGAAATGTATGTCATTGAGGGGCTGGACAAAGTTGCCGGCCTGCCCAAGGGAAGTTTCGCTATTTACTTCAAAATACACCATTGTGCAATGGATGAATTTACAGCCATAGAGCTGCTCGAATCCCTGCACGAGACCACGGCAAACACACAACAGCACGAGCACAAAGCCACTCAGGTGACACGCTTTGCGGCTAGAGAGCCCGGCGCTCTGGATATTGCCGTACAAATGCTGTTTGGCAATATGCTAAGAGGTGCTAAATTTTCTTTGCAGTCTGTGAAATACAGGAAAGCCCTCTCAAAACAGCTGACCAGAGCTACCATGCGCCGCCTGCGTCAAGTGACATCGTCAAATGATGTCAGCAACGAGCACGACTCGCGGTTTGCAGCGGCACCGGGCCCAGCACGAGTCTTTGAAGGCGGGTTCTACCAGCGTAAGACACTGGAAGACTTTATAGCCCAGGTGGCAGGTGCGAATATGAATCACGCCCTGGCAGTTGTGTGTGGAGAAGCAACCAGGCGATACCTTGCAAGCAAGGATGGGCTGGAGAACCTGAACCTGTCTGCCAGGCTACAGGTCAACCTGCGCAATGCAGGGGCCCACGCGTTATCGGGTAATAGAATGGCTTTACAAAACATTGAGCTCTATACTGGTGTGGAAAACCTAGTGGAACGACTGTACGCTATTGTCGGCACTAATGTTGTCGCCTCAGAAGATGACCTGGAGGAAAAAAGCCATCGCATTCGTTCATTTTATGAATACATCCCCTCGCCCTTCCTCTCCGCACTGGGGCGCTGGTCAACGCGTGAACCACAGTCGCTGGAAGCAGGCGGCAGCTGTGGTATTTCCACACTGACAGGCCCAAAGCAAACAGTCTATTTCCTGGGTGCAAAAATGAGCGGCCTGACCAGTGTGAGTCCCTTGTACAAAGGTTGTGGTTTGATGTACTCGGCCAGCATGTACGAAGATAAAATAGCCATCTCCTTTACCTCGGGCAGAGACATTTTACCCGACCCTGAAAATCTGGTGGCCTGCCTGAATGAAGCCATGAAAAAGATAGTCCGTTGTACTCGGCAAGCAGCACGCCCCAAGGTGATAAAAGCGTAGGGGGGTACCCTTGTAATACCCTGCAATCCAGCTATTCTTGATTGCGGCATACTGGGAGAAATCATATGATCAGAATGGGTGGAGCAGACGCGTTTATGTTGGCTTTTGAAACGCCAAAAGCCTACATGCATACCTTTAAAGTGGCCATACTGGACCCGTCCACCGACCCTGAGGGCTGGTCATTTGAGAAGCTTCGTCAGGATTTTAAAGATCGAATTCACCTCGTTCCTATCTTTCGCTGGAAATTCACACCGGCACCGTTCGGGCTTAACCACGCATTGTGGGTAGAAGATCCAGAGTTCAACCTGGACTATCATCTGAGGCATGTGGCCTGCCCCGCTCCCGGGGATCACAAAGCCCTGTGTAGATTCATGTCCGATGTATACGCCTACCAACTGGATCGCAGCCGTCCATTGTGGAATTCCTGGGTAGTTGAAGGCCTTGAGGGTGGCAAGGTCGCGGTTGTGACAATGCTACATCATGCCTACGTAGATGGTGTAGGTGCCTCCTGGGGGCTGGAACAGCTTTACAAGGAGACACCAGGGTGGCACCCGGATAACGTCCCGGAGTGGCATCCACGACCGGTTCCCTCCTGGTTCAAGCAACTCTGGCTGGCCCTGGTAGATTGGCCAGAGGTCGCACTAAAAAACCTTCCTAAAGTCTTGATCGGACTCAGGCAGAGAAAGGCGCTCGAGAGAGAGTATGAGCAGACGGGAAAGCCGCCACACCCTTCTCCGACCATGATGAAACAAACACCTATAAATACGGTTTTGAATTATGGCAGGACTTTCGTCTGCAACAGCATGCCGCTGGCTGATTTTAAAAGTATCAGCAAAGGGCTGGGCGTCACCATAAACGATATATTTCTGTGCTGTGCTGCAGGGGCAATAAGGCGCTTATTCCTGGACGAAGGCTATAGCCCCGATCAAGGCCCGTTAATCGCAGCGACCCCTTTTGCCGGTGAGCGACCCAAGGGCATGGAGGGTTCGGGTAATTTTGTCACCATGGATTACTGCTGGCTGCATACAGATATCAAAGACCCCATGGAGCGGTTACACGCCAGCCACGAGGCGGCAAATGAAATGAAAGTGCACTTGAAGAAAATGGTGGCGATGTATGCAGATTTCGGCGCGATCATGAAGATCCTGCCCGCCTGGTCTGTCAAAGCATTCAGCTGGTGGCTGCGCGAAAAAAAGAAAGGAAGCCTGAGTCTATTTGGCAACCTGCCACTCTCTAATGTACCCGGTCCTCGCAAGCCACTCTATCTGAATAACTACAAGTTGGATAACTGGTTTTCCACCGGACAAATAGCCGACGGTTCCGGTTTGAACATTACCATGTGGAGTTACTGTCAGAATGTAAATCTGTGTATCTTGGCGGACAAAAAAGTCCTCCCGGACGGATGGAAGTTATTTGACTATTTTGTAGAGGAGCTGGCATTGCTGACCGCACTGACTCCAGAAAACAACACAGCAGAGAATAAAGAATTATGAGTAAAATCAGCCCAATGGACCTGTCCTTCTTCTTGTTGGAAAATACCAGTCGCCAAATGCATATGGCTTCCTATCAGCTGTTCAAGATCCCCGCAGCACAAAAAAACAGTTACGTGAAAAAACTTGTCAAAACCTATCGCAATAGTGAAGTAGCCCCACCTTTCAATCAGAAGCTTAAGTGGCTGGGTAAGAATGTTGCCTCCTGGCAAAAGGTTAAACCGGACCTGAACTACCACGTGCGACATTTGGCAGTGCCTGCACCGGGCTCGTTAAAGCAGTTTTACGAGTTGGTTTCTTTTCTCAATACCCCGCTTTTAGACCGCGATCAACCACCCTGGGAGTGCTACATCATCGATGGCATCGAGGGCAATCATATCGCCATTATGATCAAGGTACACCACGCTCTGATTGATGGTGAGGCTGCGTTAAAGCTATTTCGTAATGCCATGAGCGATTCAGCCAAAGACAAAACCATACGTGCCATCTGGATGCCATCGAAAGAAAAAGCACCACGAAAAAAACGCTCGCGCACTACCGAGTCACAATTGAAAAAACTGGTATCCAGCTTTGGCAAGCTACCATCGGATGTTGTAAGTGCCGGCGCGGAGTTCGCCAATTTGGGAGCACAGGCGCTGAAGCTCAAGCCAAAAGAAAGAGCCTTGCCATTTGGCGCAAAGAAAACCATTTTTAATAATGTGTCAAAATCCTCAGCCAGGCGCTACGCAAATTGTGAAATTTCACTCGCCGGGGTTAAGGCTATATCCAAAAAGACCGGTACTACTGTTAACGATGTTGTCACAACAATTATTGACGATGCCCTGCACCATTACCTGAAGCAACACAAGAAGAGCATCGACGTGCCGCTAGTAAGCGTTATGGCAATGTCTTTGCGCACCCCTGGCGAAGAGGCCTCTGGCAACCAGGTTAGTGTTGAGTTAGTGCCCATGGGGCAACCCACAGCTACCATAGGCAAGCGCCTGGAACAGGTTCATGAGTCCATTGCAAATATAAAGACCAGAAGCAAAAAACTGCCCACATCCATACGCATGTTTTACTCCTTGTTTATTTTCGGCAGCTCGGCACTTGCTGACTTCTCGTCAAAATTTGAGGGGATTCCCAGTGCCAATCTGGTTATTTCAAATATGGTTGGACCGCGCGAGCAACTCTATATGGGAGGCTTCCCCATTGTAGCCTTCCAGGGACTGCCCATCGTGCCTCCAGGCGGGGGCTTAAATATAACCTTTGCCAGTTTCAACAAGGACATCTGCCTCGCCGTGGGCGCAGCACCCGAAGCCGTGAATGATCCCTACCAGTTAACGCAATATATCCAGCAAAGTTTTGAAAAATTAAAAAAAGCGACTATTAAGAAAAAGCCTCCATCAAAATAATGTCAGTAAGGAATATATAAAATGATGACCAATATAGGATTAATGTTAAAGCAACGATCTACTGTCTCTACCAACACAGAGGCTTTTGTAGAGCCATCCACGGACACCCGCGCCACCTGGTCTGACCTCAACCGGCTTGCCAACAGCTGCGCAGCTGCACTGTCGTCTCTCGGTGTAAAGCAGGGTGACCGAGTCGCCCTACTGATGCATAACAGTATTGAGTTTGCGGCACTTTTCTTTGGCGCTGCTAAATTAGGCCTGGTTATAGTGCCACTCAATACGCGCTTAACTGCCAGCGAGTTAACATTTATTCTATCCGACAGTGGCACCCATGCACTAATCTTTGACCCTGAATTCTCCGAAACAGTAAACGCTATCAAAATCAACAATGAACACCCTCTTACTATCGGAAGCTATGTGCAAACCACAGACAGTGGGCTGCACGACAATGAAGACTGCCTCGCCGCCTTACTTGATGTTGCATCCGACGAGGAACCTGAAATCATCGGTGGCGACCAGGACAACCTGTTCATCATGTACACATCGGGCACTACCGGTATGCCAAAAGG
Organism: Pseudomonadota bacterium; assembly: GCA_030591305.1. The sequence continues at coordinate 13,143 of JAUVBI010000013.1, read as the reverse complement.
TGTGGTCCATAGCCACGAGTCCATCATGTGGGCCGGATTGTGCTGGTCTAATACTATCGAGGCTCGCTATCAAGACCGCATACTAATGCCCCTTCCCATGTTTCATGTGGCTGCACTCACCGCCGTTATATTCTGTACCGCACGTGGAGTCACACTGGTATCAATGCCCGACTTCGATCCATCCGAATTCTGGCGCATGCTGGCTAAGGAAAAGATAACCATAGGTGCTTCCGTTCCTGCTATTCTCAATTTTATGCGACAGGTGCCGGAATTCGAGACACTGGATGCCCCGGACTTTCGCTTTTTTATCACCGGTGGGGCACCCATGCCAGAATCACTCACCCGCCTATACAACGACAAGGGCATTGATGTTATTCAGGGCTATGCACTAACTGAATCCGGGGGCGGTGGATGCATGCTGATGAACGATGATGCTTTCCGCAAAATTGGTTCTGCGGGCAAGTCCACTATGTTTACTGATATATGTATTCGCGACAAACAAGGTAAGCGCTCCACCGTCGGCACAGGGGAAATTCTCCTGAAAGCACCTTATATGATGAAAGAGTACTGGAACCGCCCGGAGGCTACTGCCGAGGCCTATGACGAGGGCTGGTTCTGCACGGGTGACATAGCAGAGATTGACGATGAAGGCTTTATCTTCATCAAGGATCGTATCAAGGATATGATTATCTCCGGCGGGGAGAACATCTATCCCGCAGAGATTGAGAATGTAATCCTGTCACATCCCTCCGTTAATGAAGTCGCCGTTATTGGCCTGCCCGATGAGAAATGGGGCGAGACTGTTTGTGCCATTTTGATAAAAAATGAAGATGAAATAGATGAACAGGCTATTATCGATTATTGCGGAGAAAAACTATCCCGTTATAAATTGCCCCGGAAAGTTGTATTTACTGAGGCCATTCCACGCAACCCCTCGGGAAAAATCTTGAAACGAGTTTTGCGAGAGCAGTTTGAGTAAACCTGTCCCCGCAATAGTATATTGCCTATATGCCATGACAGCGGAAAAAATGCAATTTTACAGCGAAATAATTGCCAAAACATTTGCGCCACACACTCTCTGACTGGTAAACATTGGGAAGCACATCAACTAACTACTTGCCAGCACCTTCAACCCGAGAACTCTTTTTTCGCGCGTTCCCCCGGGGTGCTGGTTTCTTTTTCACCCTTACTCCCTTTGCCAACTCTGCAAACCGCTTCTCCATACGGTCGACAACATACTGTATATTTGGCATGGTCTGTTTGTCGGCAACCAGGCCAAAATCCAGATTATTACCGTGAGACAGTACGGTGACATTTAAATTGCCCCCCGGTAAAAAAGCCGAAATGGGATAGCTGGCCAGATGACGTGCACCTCGCAAGTACAGTACATCCTCAGATGGCCCTGGTACATTAGAGACAAGAACGTTGTACGAGGGCGACAACAAACGCCCCAACCCCGTGCGCTCAACCATTTCCAGGGAGGCTATCATAATTACCGCAAGATTCATCAGGGCCGCACTGGACATTGCCCTGGCTTCATCCTTTGACGCCCTGGACGAATTGACAACTTGCTGTAGACGCTGGTGAGCCGTGGCATCGGGCTCGCCCAGGCGTATATGCAACGCAGTTGCCTGGGTAGTTGCACTGTCATCACCCTCCTCTCTTATAGACATGGGGCACAGGGCTATCAGCGGCGTTCTGGTATTCTCACTCTGGGATTCGAGGTAATCATGTAATGCCCCATCGACTATCGCCAGAATTACATCGTTCACCTTGGCGTCAAATTTGGCAGCGACCGCGCGTATTTTATCCAGTGGCAAGGAACACAGCCCTATAGACCGGGCATCGTATTCAACACGGTCATTCATCGGTGTTCGCGGCGCGTGAAACATTGGCTGAGCCTCGCCCTCACGCACTTTGAAAAACTCCAGGCCTCGCGCGGTAAAGGACTTATACAGCTCTCCCATCGCCCTGGCCTGGGTCAGCAGTGCCCGATCAGCTTTGTCCCGGGTTTTTTTAACTGTTTTTTTACGCTCGGGGTCCAGACGCCTTGTCTCGGCATGCGACCAGCTCGGAATAATTTTCATTTCTTTCGGATCGCTGGACATTGACCCGTACATACGCTTAACACCTGACATACCATCGATATAGGCATGGTGTACCTTACTGTAGATCGCGAAGCGCCCTCCCTCCAGGCCCTCGATAACCTGGCACAACCAACCCGGGCGATCCCGGCTTAGCACACCGCTATGCAGGCGCTGCAGAACCTGGACCAAGACCTCGTCGGTACCCGGCTGTGGCAATGCCGAGTGGCGCACGTGATAGTCGATATCGAGCTTGTCATCCACCTGCCACTGGGGATACCCGAAGCGTGGGAAAAAGGGCCTATAGTTAAAAGGAGCCTCCACCGGTGCTGCTTTAATGGCAGCGACCAGATCGCGCATAAAGGTCTTGGGGGCATTGGCGGGTAGTTTGAAAATTTGAACAGCGCCAACATGTTTGGGGCTCTGCGGTGTTTCCGTCAGGTAAAACATTAAATCCAGGGGGGGGATTTTTTTAGCTTTCATTTCATACTCCAACTCATACAGGCAGCGCTATCAATCTCATCTATTTTGGCAATATTTACATCGAATACACATGACATATATCATGTATCTTATTGTTTTTAATCATTTAAATATATCATCCTAAAATAAGGGCTGGTCACCGAGGGTATTATTAGTATGTTTACTCTAGAAGCAACTGCTCAAATGGAGGCTCAAACCAAAACTTAGAGGAGGTTTGATTATGATTTCACAAACTATTGTGTTGTTAATACTGTCCGCTTTGCTGAGTATCACCACCTATGCGGCGGTGAAACCCACTGGCAAATCATCCCAGGAGCAAGCTAAGCCTGAGATGATTGAAAAGGACAACCTCTAATAATAAGTGTTTGACCAAGGCTGCCGGGCTTCCCGGCAGCCTTTTTTTTGTACCCAAAACCCTGCTAGGGCTTTACAAATTCCCCGGCAATAGTGGCCAGCCCGGTACTTTGTCCCATATAGCTCCCGGCGCCATTTTCCTGCCTGGGAAGCCAACATGTGACAAAACGGGAGTTATCCGCATCAATACGTGCCGCAACCCGCATACGGGTGCCACTCATATCGTGCCGTGTGTCTACCAGGCGAAGCTCTGTTTCTTCTGCGTACAGATCCTGGATCTCTGCCTTGCAGAGCTCCAGCCCCCTCTGATGTTGTGGACTCGCATTAACAGATAATGCGGTACCGGCGATGGCGAGGGTTAATACTAATGTCTTGAGTGTTTTCATGTCATCTGCTCCTTAATGAGTTGACAAGCGCAGCTTAACCTACTCATTTATGAAACGTGATAGCCGTATTTACGAAGCAACGATCTGTTTTTGGACACCCCTATTCCTGCAAAAGAGATATCGGAACCGGGTTAGATCTGATTAACGCCCAACTGAAGCTCCACATTCATGGTATCGGGTTCTGTACCGCCGGTATTGAGCAACATCCGGCTCTGGCCGGTCATTGTATAGCCCTGCGCCAGTGCAGACTGGGCGAAACCAGCCCAGGCATCAGCCAATTCCGACCCCGGCCCGCTGAAGCTCAGGTAGACACACACAAAACCCTGGCTGCGACGCGTTTTATATTGCCCCCTGCCCGATGGCAGCCCTCTTACGGGAAATGCGACTTGTAAGCTCTTTTCGCCGGAGGCTGAGCGGTTCGCTATTACATGCAAAGGGCCATCTACTGTGCCCTGCGCCCTCACCAGTGCAATATTCATACGCATGGCAATAGTTTTCAGCTTATCTGCTAGTTGCGCCATGGGAAGTTTTGACTCCATATAGTACAGCTGCATGGCGGGCACTGTTTTAGTAAGTAATATATCCCCTACAGGCGCGTCGTTCGTTGCATCTGGCTCCCCCTGCGCATCAACATCTGGGGCCTCCGACATCGAGGCGACCGCCGCACGCTTATCCTCCGTGCCGTAGCAGGCACCTACAATCCGCCTGATTTCGTCCTTACTGGCAGGCTCTGCCTGCATAAACACCAACCACTGCCCGGCTTGTTCAGTAGCGCCACCTATCAGCGTCGCATTAATAAAGGAGCGGCGCGCACCGCTATCATCCCCAAGTTTTAGCTGACTAACACCCAAAAGCAGATTGGCCCTGCTTACATAGCGATCCTCCAGCTGCACACTACAGGCCGCCAGCATGGTGTTGTGCATGGCCTGCCAGCTCTGGCCGTCCATCTGTAGCTGAGCGAGATAGAGATAAAGCAGGGTATCACCGGTAAGTCGTGCGGCACGACCCAGTGCTTCCTGGGCTCTGCCTTTTTCATGTGCCTGAAACCATAGCTCAAACAGCTTGCGATAATTATTCCCACTGGCCTCGACATCCTCTACCGCCAGAGCGCCAGAGAGTATTTCTGCAGCGCGATAGGGATTCGCGTTGACCGTGTGCAGATCCGCAAGTAACAGGATATCCTGCTCTGAAAAAGGTACCGCTTTTTCCCTGGCCAGTACCAGTCGATCCAGTGCCGCACGTTTCTTGTTCTGCTGCAGATACACTGATACCAGTAAATGCCAGTTTTTCGGATTCTCGGGTTCCATCTTTAGCAGTTGCAGCAGAAGCCCCTCGCACTGAGCATAGGCACCTGCCCGGTAATAAAGCGCCAGTGCCTGGTGGGTCTGTGCCGCAGTCATTGTCAGCTCCTGTTCCTGCAGCCGATCGAGAGCGGCTACGACACCAACATAAGCACCCAGACGGTAGTGAGACTGCGCCAACAGTAAGTAATCTCTGGCTTCCGAGACCAGGTCAATACGCAACACGCTGCCCAGGGTTTTCACCGCGGCCGTATAGTCTTCCATAAGTAACTGAAGCTGTGCAACTTCCCGCAACATTTCGCGGTTGGCAATACCTGACAGCCCCTCTGCGACCAGCGCGGTCTGGTAATACGCCAGGGCCTTGTCGTAATCTCCCTGATTTACATAATGGCGAGCGAGGTGCCTGCCCGCACTGGATTTGGCATAGGCTTGCTCTATGGAATCGATCTGCTGTTCCAGTTCCTCTATCGATATGCCAGCATTTTTTTCCATCTCACCCACCGGTGAGAGCAATACTTTACTGCGGTATTGTCCGCTCTCTGCCAACGTCAGCGGCGGGGCCAATAAGACCACCAGCAGTAAACCCACAGCGCACTGAAACTCTTTCAACACGCCATTAGTCCACATTGGGAATATTCTGTGGGTAGTTCTTCCATTCCACTTCCACCTTCTGGGTGAGAATCACCTCGCCCCTGGCCCTGGAGGAAAAATTGAGCGTGTACTGCCAGTCGTTTACTGCGGCCACAACTTTCTCCTCGAAGACGCCCCTGGGATTGGCATCGAGCACCCTGATATCACGTGTATTGCCCTGGGCTGTGATAGAAAATGCGACCAACACCCAGCCATTGACTTTATTCTGCCAGGCAGCCTCTGGCACGTTGGGACGCCGTGTATTGAAGGGTATAACCTCTACATAGCCCTGGGCATCGCCATTGCCGGCAATCGGGACCCCGGCGCTGCCCACAGGGGCACTCCAGTGCTCGCCTACCGCTCGAATATTGATATCGCCCAGGCCAAGATCCAAAGCTGGCAGTTCCAATTCTGTGGCCGGCTCTGGTGTGGGTGGGCTGGGAGCAGTCAAATCCAGGGCATCCATCACCGGCTCCTCCGGGGGCTCTTCAAGTTTGTCCTCCTGAATCTCTGGCTCTACTTCCTCCGGCTCGGGGTGGAATATCTCCACGCCGGTGTGCACCAGCAGTTGCACTCCCTCCTCCTTACCCCGTTCAATCAGACCCTGCATAAACAGGAAGACTGCAACTGTGATTAACAATGCACCAACAAAGGACGGAATAAAACGCATTGCCCGATTCTCACTCCGCCTTTCTATCAGCCGCGATAGCAATTCCCTCTACCCCGGCAAGGCGCACCTGATCCATCACATCGACCAGTATGCCCGTGGCAGCCTCTTCATCGGACTGAATTATAACCGAGCCCTCGGGGTTGTCGGCGTGCAAGCGCGCGACAATGGCTCGCACTGAGCGCGGGTCAACAGGGCGCCGGTCTATCCACACTTCACCCTGACGGGTAATTGCGATAAAGATATTTGTGTTGTCCTGTTGTGACGCGGTCTCGGCCTGGGGCATGCTCACGGTCACACCCGACTCCTTGACAAAGGAGGTGGTAACGATAAAAAAGATCAGCATGATGAACACGATATCCAGCATGGGCGTCATATCCAGCTCGGTGTCTTCCTGGGCGGGTATATGGCGTTTAGCGCTCATGCAGCACCAGGGCACTTTGCAGGTGAGTGGCTTCACGGTCAGCCAGGCGGCGCAGACGAGTTGCAAAATAAATGCCTGAAAGTGCCACCACCAAACCTGCCATGGTGGGGATGGTGGCCCGGTATACGCCCCGCGCCATGGCCTGGGCATCGTCATTCCCGCTCACCGCTATCACTTCAAATACACCGATCATGCCCAGCACGGTACCCAACAACCCCAGCAGAGGGCACAGCGCAACCAGCACCTGGATAAAGGGTAGCAAGGCATGTAATTCCAATTTGCCCTCAGACACAGTGGCCTCACGTATTTTCCTGGCCCTCCAGGAACTCCGGTCTTGCCTGGCATCCCACTGCGCCACCATCGCCCTGGCCCGGCCTGGCCAGATGATACGTACAAACAGCGCACGCTCCAGAATAAGTAGCCACAGCAGCAAGCAGGCAGCAAATAACACCCACAATATCGGCCCTCCCTGGTCGATAAAGTCCTGGATTGATAGAAAGAGTTCCACTAGCTACTTTTCCCCTGCCCCTCGGCGGTTCGCGCCAACACGCCGGCACACTGTTCATCCAGGCGCTGAATGATCGAGCGTGACATATAGGCAATGATGCTGTGTCCAAACAATAGGGGGATAGCGACAACCAGGCCCAACACCGTGGTTATCAAGGCCTGGGAAATACCTCCCGCCATAAGCTTCGGGTCGCTGGTACCAAACAAGCTGATGGCCTGGAAGGTCAGGATCATACCGGTGACGGTACCCAATAGCCCCAACAGGGGTGATGTGGCGGCCAATAATTTTATAACGCCGTTTCCACGCTCCAGTGCGGGAACCTCGGTAAGCACCGCCTCGTCTAGCTTGAGTTGCAATAGCTCTTCTTGATCCAGGGAAACACCCCGCACCGACAGCAACACACGGCCCAGCGGATTACCTGCATTGGGATTGTCCACCCTAGCTAACTGACGCTTTATACGAACGGATACATTGACCAGGTAAGCGCCCCTCCAGATGGTCATCAACAGCCCCAGTGCACCCAGACCCAAAATAATCAGGGCTATGGTTCCGCCCTGCTCAATGCGCTCTGTCAGACTAGGTGTGTAGCTCAACATGCCCAGCAAGTTGCCGCGGGATGGGTCCAGAGAAATAAGCTTGATTGCACCCGGTTCAGCGTTAAAATCTCCCACCGCTAAGCGGTGGCGCGTTGCGGGCTGGCGAGTTAGCACCAACAGTTCACCCGTTTCCGGTATATAGCGTAGGAAGTCACTGCCACTGTAGGCTGAGAACGTCCCTATCCTCAGCACCTCGCGTTGCTGTGCAGTGCCATCGGCGGCAACCACCGATGCCTCAAAATGGGTAATTTTTCCCGCTTCTGTCATCTCTTCCTGCAGCAATAACCACAGGACTTCAATCTCAGCAATGGTGGCCTGGCCACTACTGCCCGCCAGTGCGCGCATTGTTTCACTGCGCCCCGGTAACTGAACGCTTATCATGGACTCTTGCAACACCGCCGAAAAATCGCCAGCAAATTCATGGAAGGTGCTGGACAGGTCGCCCATGTCTGCTACTACATTCTGCAACTGCTTTTTAAGCTGGTCTATTGCAAGCCGATTGCGTTCGGTGGTAGCAACCAGCGGCTGATTCTCTCTCTGCCTGCGCTCAAAGTCTCGCCTGGCTTTAGTTAATAAAGCCTGCTGCTGCTTTTTATCTTGCAGGAACTGCTGCTCTCTTTGCTTGTTGCGTGCACGCTGTTGCCTTTGTTGTTCCCGTACAGATAACAACAGCTCGTCCAGATCGGTAATCTGTTGCTCCGGTGGCGCTTCCTGAGAGTTCACCCATGCCGGAAGAAATAGGCACAGAGCCAGAATTGCGACTATCGGCCCTCTCATAATTCACTCCCCGGCACCAACAGGGGCAGTTGCAGCAATTGTGGCGCCACCTGGTTTCTGGCAACGCGCAGTGCCTGTGCCAGCTCCCGATTGTACTGGGGTTCAAGGGTAATCCAGTGATCGTCCACAGTGCTCCAGTAGCCGCTTCTTTTTCCATCCAGAGTCTGGAAGTACAGGGCTACCCTGCCCACCCGCAGATATTGCACCGACAGCTCCTCGCTCTCTAGCTGCAGCGAGCCGCGCCAAGCCTCAATATTGCCACCATAGTCCTGCTCTAACTGGTAGGCTTCAAGCAGCAGACGGAACCGGGTCGACACAGACAAATCGGGTTGATTAAGTCGCACCTTCAATTGCAACACCGCACTGATGCGATCTTCCTGGTGAAAAGGCAGATCCAGTATCACAAATTTTTCCAGTGCCTCGGTCATACTGCGCATCAGGGGTATAATGCGTTGTCGGGTAATTTTTGCCTGGGCAATTTGCCTGTGTAAATGTTCTATTTCTTGCTGCTGAACAAGCTCCAGATCCTGAAGCTCACGGGCGTATGCCACCTGGTAATCTGTGCCCTCATGCAGCTTGCGATATTCCTCCAACAAACCCCGGGTTTCACGGGACAGTTCATTAATTTTTTTCTGCGATTCAACCGCACTGCTATTGGTGCTGGAAACTACCCCCAGACTGTCTTTGAGGTCGGCGGCAGAAGCACTGGCCAAGGCCATAGGCAAGAAGAGGGCGCCCCAAACACATTTGATCAAGCTATGTTTAATACCGTTTCCAGTTGAAGAGCTTTCTTTTTTCTGGCGACTCATCCCTTACTTTCCCGATATTCTATGCTGTAAAGAACCCGCCCAGGAATTAAACAGATTGCCCATTTCGGCACCCCCTGCCCGGGTCCATAATAAAATCGAGATAGCTCTCCGGTCCCGAATAAGTGCTAACAGTTTGTCACTGCTCTGATCGTAGAGCCGGAATTCGGCCTCTATATCCACGCTCTCTGCAGATCCCATTGCGGGCTTACCGCCACCAGCAGTGGAAGTTTCCGATGTTCGCCCCGGAATAACCCGGGTTATCTCAGCAGTGACCCGCAGCACTTGCTTCCCCTCAGCACCTTGGGTGTACTTCGCAAATGCCCTGTCCATGGCGGAAGCCCAGGCATTGGCAAGGTTCGCCACTCTTTCATCTGTCATCTGCCAATCCTGACGCGTAGTGCCACTGACCACCGTATTGGTGACCTTTGCATTGGCAGATTGAAGCGGCATGATATTAACTGCCGGGTAAGATGACAGCTTGGCACCGGGATACACATAAGCCTGGTCAAAACCGGAAGAGCTCACCTTGTGTAAGCCCTCAACCGAAAATTCGGCACTCACCTCTTCTTGCACACGGGGAGTCGCACAGGCAGCGACAAGAGAGACTACAAAAATACTCGCCGCGATTTTAATAGCTGAATTCATCCAAACAACTCCGTGTTACACAAGCAAAAAAAATGGCCACCGATTACCCGATGGCCATTATATGCGGCGCCTAACTCATTCGCCAGTTAAGGGCTAATGCTCCTTCTTGGGCTTGACCAGGAAAAAGGCCAAAGCCGGCATCAGGATCAATGCGCCGAACATATTCCAGATAAACATAAAGGTAAGCAAAATACCCATGTCGGCCTGGAACTTGATGGGCGATGCCGCCCAGGTAATCACACCCGCCGCCAGCGTCACGCCAATTAGCGCCACAACACGGCCGGTGAAGTTCAGGGTTTCGTAGTAGGCCGTGGTAAGGTCCATACCCTGCTTCTCTTTGGCCAGTATCACCGTGAGTACATACAGGGCGTAATCCACCCCTATACCCACACCCAGTGCTATCACCGGCAGAGTCGCCACCTTCACACCAATGCCCAGCCATACCATCAAGGCTTCACACAAGATAGAGGTAAGCATTAGCGGCAGTACCGCACACACCACACCGGCCACCGAACGGAAGGTCAGCAGACATAATGCAATCACTGCACCATAGACATAGAACAACATCTCGCGATTGGCTTTCTCCACCACAATATTGGTAGCCGCTTCGAAGCCAGAACTGCCCGCTGCACCCAGGAACTCTACCTTCACATTGTCGCCCCACTCCTCGTTAAAGGTTTCCAGCGTGTCGACCACACGGGTCAGGGTAGCGGCCTTGTGATCTGACAGATACACCAGCATAGGCCACACGGAGCAGCCCACATCCACATAACCCAGGGTGACCAATTCGTTCACCGCGTAGTTAATGGTGTCCTGGTTGCGGAACATGGCCTGCCACTTGGGGAAGCCCTCGTTAATACCCATCATGATTTCACGGGTGCGCACGTTAAGGCCGCGTATATCTTCAACGCCCTCCAGTTGTCGCATACGCCATTCCAGTTCACCGGCCAGGCTCATCATCTCGTGATCGACACAGCCATCGGCAGGCGTTTTCACAATCACCGCAAACACATCGGTACTCACCGAGTAGTTATCGACAACAAAGGCCACGTCCTTGTTATAGCGCGAGTCGGCTCGCAGTTCCGGTGCACCGGGGTCCAAGTCACCGATCTGCAGGTCCTTGGACACATAGTAGCCGCCGACCGCCATGAGGACGCTGACGACAATGGCGATAGTGGCAGGGCCTTTTTTGGTAAACGACAGCAGGAAACGCCACACCCAGTGCATGTCTTCCATGCTCTTCGCGCCCTTGCTGGCGCGCTCTGCGCAAACTTTGCCCACACCGGTATAAGACAGCACGATGGGGATCAGGATAAGGTTGGTAAAAATAAGTACCAAAACGCCGATACTGGCGGTAATAGCGAGGTCCTGAATCACCTGAATCTGGATGATCATCAGAACCGCAAAGCCCACGCCGTCAGACAGCAGAGCTGTTACCCCGGCCAGGAACAGCCGCCGGAAGGTGTAGCGGGCGGCGATATAACGGTGGCTACCCCGCCCAATATCCTGCATAACACCGTTCAGCTTCTGGGCACCGTGACTCACGCCAATGGCGAATACCAAAAACGGCACCAGGATAGAGAATGGGTCCAGCTCGTAGCCCAGGGTCGCTAAAATACCCATCTGCCAGGTAACGGCCACCAGGGTACAAAAGATTACCATCAGGGTAGAACGCAGGCAGCGGGTATAGAGAAACAGCAAAACAGTGGCGATAACCACCGCCACGGCGAAGAAAGCCATCACGGCGAACATGCCATCCAGCAAATCACCAATCAGTTTGGCGAAGCCGATGATATGAATGGAACGGCCCGTGGCTTCATCGCTAAATTGGTCGCGTATCTCCTCCAGCTTCGTCCCCAACTCGGCATAATCCAGACGTTCACCCGTCTCGGGGTTTCTATCGAGCAAGGGCACAATAATGGCTGCAGATTTTCCATCGTTGCCAACCAGGTCTCCCATAATGCCCGCCCGGGCAATATTTCGCCTGACCTCGGCAATGGATTTTTCGGACCCATCAAAGTCGCCGGGTATAACCGGACCGCCCTCAAACCCCTGCTCTGTCACTACCCGCCAGCGGGTGTTGGGGGTGAAGAGCGATTTCATGCCATTGCGGTTAACACCGGGGATAAAGAAGACCTCGTCGTTTACCGCCTCGAAAAACTTGAGGTTTTCCTTGGTAAAAATAGTGCCGTCCTTAACAGCCACTACAATACGCAGATTATTACCCAGGCCCTTCAGTTCACTCTTGTTGTCCTGGTAGTTGATAACATACTGATGTGTTTTAGGCAGGGTTTTCTCGAAACCCGCCTGCAGCTGAATTTTGGTGGACTGAAAACCCAGCACCAGGGTAACCAGCACACACATAGCCACCACGAAGGCCCGGTTGTTGAACACCAATTTTTCCAGAAAGCTTCCGGACTGATAATCAAATTCACTGAGGTCCGAAATTACCGGCAGATCCGACTCTGTTCCATGCGCCATTATGTATTCTCCGAGATCTGTTTGTTATTGCGGTAAGGTGAGTTTTTGGATGCCAGCGGGGCCACCGACTAGCAGCGTGCCCTCGGGGCCTTCAGCCACCGTATAGATTCGACCCCCACTGCTAATTGGCAGCTGGGTAAATTTAAAGCCATTATCAGTACTTAGAATAACTTCACCGGCAATACCGACAAAAACCAGATTGCCATTGGCCAGAAGAATGGAGTCTACAATGGTACTGGTAGGTGGTTTTTCTACCACGACCCAGGTGCCCCCTACATCATCAGTGCGGAACATCCGGCCGCGCAGGCCACCCATCACAATAGCTTCATCGGCGGTTTCTGAACTGGCGAAAAAACTGCCCTCCCAGGGAACCGAGTGCACCTGCTTGTTAATCTGGGTTTTAATATTACTTTCGATAAATAATCCCGCCTCGCCACTGAGGAAAAACTTACCATCGCCGGGCAAGGGGGCAAAGTCAAATAAGTGATAGAAGGAATCATTTTCAATATGATGCATCACGGGTTCCCAGTGTTCACCCCCGTCGGTGGTAATCAGCGCCATACCATAGGCTCCCCCCACATGACCCCAGTTTTCGTTGTGAAAGTAAACACTAAACAGGGGTTTGTCCGCCCCCTGACTGATGGCGAATTCCATCTCCTCGATAAAATAGGGGTAGTCCTCATTGTCGGGATTGTCGGCCACCAGCTTCTGGTAGAAGGCCAGGCCCTCGTTGCCGTAACGGATACCATCGTACTGCTTGGCCCAGGTTTCACCGCTATCCGCCGAGTGCAAAATAACGCCTTCATGGCCTACCGCCCATCCCTGTTTGGCCGTAGGAAAATGGATGGACAAAATGGCACTTCTCACCGGCACATCGGCCTGCGTCCAAGTGTCGCCGTCGTCATCCGAATACAGGATATGGCCCCGTTGGCCCACCGCGTAATAGCGATCGCCAAATTTATCGATGGAGAAAATAAGAGACTTGGCAGCCAGCTCAC
>JAUVBI010000096.1 GCA_030591305.1 Pseudomonadota bacterium | reverse complement strand
GTCAAGTACCCTTTTGTGAACAGTGTACGCAAGTTCGACGGCCGCATACTGACCGTGGATTCGCAGCCGGAGCGCTTCTTCACCCAGGAGAAGAAAGCCCTGATTGTGGATTCCTACGCCAAGTTCAAGGTGGCCGATACCGCCAAGTTCTACACCGCGACCAACGGTGAGGAATCCCGTGCCATGGGCCTGCTGGCCCAGCGTATCAACAACGGCCTGCGCAACCAGGTCGCCGTGCGTACGGTGCAGGAGGTGGTGAGCGGTGAACGTGAGCAACTGATGGAAGACCTCACCGCCGAACTCACCATCGTCGCCCAGGAAGAGCTGGGGGTGGAAGTGGTGGATGTACGGGTGAAGCAGATCGACCTGCCGCCGGATGTATCCGAGTCGGTGTACCAGCGCATGAACGCCGAGCGCGAGAAGGAGGCCCGTGAGCATCGCTCCCAGGGCCAGGAGTTGGCGGAAGGTATTCGCGCTGCTGCGGACCGTGAAGTGACGGTGATCCAGGCCAACGCCTACCGTGACTCAGAACTGATCCGCGGTGAAGGTGATGCCACCGCCACCAGGGTCTATGCCGACGCCTTCAACCAGGACCCGGAGTTCTACTCCTTCACCCGTAGCCTGCGGGCCTACCAGGATGCCTTCCAGGGCCACAGTGATATCATGCTGATACAGCCGGACAGCGAGTTCTTTCGCTACCTGAAGGATTCCCGCGGCGGCAAGTGACCCACAAAAAATCACAGGTATTGACCAAAGTGCCTGTGATAGAACTGGTTAACCGTGGGACCCGGCGTTTGTAAGCAAGCGTTGAACCTGCGGTTTTTTTGTGCCCGGTGTAGCAGGATAAACTTTGCGTGGCTGATTAGATAGAGCGGGAGGAATTGTGGATTTATGGCAGGTGCTTCCCATCGCCATCGCACTGGTATTTATTATCGAAGGCATGCTGCCCTTTATCAGCCCTAACCGTTGGCGCAATATGCTGGCCATGGTGGAGCAGATGAATGACCGTGCGATTCGCAATGTCGGCCTGGGCAGTATGCTGTTCGGGGTCGTTTTACTGTATTTAGTACACTAGTGTTGACAGGCCCCAAACATGACTACGGTTGATCGCTGGCAACTCCCCGACGGGGTGGAAGAAGTCCTTCCCGCCCAGGCGGATCTGGTCGAGCGCCTGCGTCGCCAACTGCTGGACCTTTATCGCAGCTGGGGCTACCAGTTGGTGATTCCACCCCTGATGGAATTCACCGAATCTCTGCTGATCGGCCTGGGGCAGGACCTGGATCTGCTCACTTTTAAACTCACCGATCAGTTCAGCGGCCGCACTATGGGTGTGCGCGCCGATATTACTCCCCAGGTGGCGCGTATAGACGCCCACAGCCTGGCCGAACAGGGCGTCACCCGCCTGTGCTACGCCGGCTCAACCCTGCACACCCGTCCCAAATCACTGATGGCGTCACGCTCTCCCATTCAATTGGGCGCGGAGCTGTACGGCGACAACAGCCTGGCGGCGGATGTGGAAGTTGTACGCCTGATGTTGGCCACCCTGGAAACGGCCGGCCTTACCGATATCACCCTGGATCTGGGTCACGTGGGTATATATGAGGCTGTATTGGCCACAGCGAATCTCAGCTCAGATCAGGAAAAAACCGTATTTGATGCCCTGCAACGTAAGTCCGTACCCGACCTGCAGTTGGCGCTGGTGGGCGAGGAACAGGATATTGCCGACCTGATTATCGCCCTGGTGCGCCTGCACGGCGATGAAACGGTGCTGGCCAAAGCCCGTGAACTGTTTACCGAGAAGGTTCCGGCGGCACTCCCGGCAGTAGACGCGCTGCAGCAAGTGGCCGCCGCCATCCGCCGCCAGCGCCCCGACCCGGACATCTATTTTGACCTGGCCGAACTGCGTGGTTACCACTACCACACGGGCATCGTGTTCGCCGCTTACGTGCCCGGCCATGGCCAGGCCCTGGCCAATGGCGGACGCTACAATGACGTGGGCGCGGTATTTGGCCGGGCCAGGCCCGCCACCGGTTTCGCCACGGACCTCAAGGCGCTGATGACCTTACTACCGGCCACCGGCGCAGGGCAGGGCGCGATCAGCATGCCGGATGCAGACGACCCGGCACTGGCAGCCAAAGTAAATGCATTGCGCGCCGCCGGAGAGATTGTTATCAACGCCCTGGGTGACGAAGCGAATCCCCGCTGCGATCAGGAATTAGTATTGGAAGCCGGCCAGTGGCACGTACAAGCACTCCAGCGGGGTCAGGTCTAGCATTGAAGCATCAATTGGAATATTCCAATTGATGCTTCAATGCTAGACCTGACCCCATAGTTATGACTCCATAGTTAGAAACTGAACACAAACAAGAGTTACACCCATGAGCAAAAACGTAGTCGTCCTGGGCACCCAATGGGGTGACGAGGGCAAAGGCAAAATCGTCGACCTGCTAACCGACCAGGCCAGCGCCGTGGTGCGCTTTCAGGGAGGCCACAATGCCGGCCATACCCTGGTTATCGACGGTGAAACAACTGTGCTGCACCTGATTCCCTCCGGTATCTTGCGTGAAAACGTACAGTGCCTTATCGGCAACGGCGTGGTGTTGTCACCCGAAGCCCTGCTCAAGGAAATGGCCGAACTGGAGGCAAAGGGCGTGCCGGTGCGCGAGTACCTGAAGATTTCACCTGCCTGCCCGTTGATCCTGCCCTACCATGTGGCGCTGGACCAGGCCCGCGAAGCCAAGCGCGGTAATGAGAAAATAGGCACCACCGGCCGCGGCATCGGCCCCGCCTATGAAGACCAGGTGGCCCGCCGGGGCGTCAGGATGGGTGACCTGCAGGATGAGCAACGTTTTGCCCGCCGCCTGAAAGAGGTCATGGAGTACCATAATTTCTCCCTGAAGAATTACTACCAGGTTGAGCCGCTGGAATACGACAAAGTGCTGGCCGACACCTTGGCCATGGCCAAAGAACTGCTGCCCATGATGGCCGACGTCACCGCTATGCTGCACGAGTGCAGAAAAACCGGCGCCAGCATCATGTTCGAGGGCGCCCAGGGTTCCCTGCTGGACATTGACCACGGCACCTACCCCTTCGTGACCAGTTCCAACACTACTGCTGGCGGCGCCGCCACCGGTTCGGGGTTTGGCCCCCTGTACCTGGATTACGTGCTGGGTATCACCAAGGCCTACACCACCCGAGTGGGTTCGGGGCCGTTTCCGACGGAACTGTTTGATTCTACCGGTGAGCATCTGGCCAAAAAAGGCCACGAGTTCGGCGCCACCACCGGCCGGGCAAGACGCTGCGGCTGGTTCGATGCCGTGGCTCTGAGAAATGCCGTTAACATCAACTCGGTCAGCGGTATCTGCCTGACCAAACTCGATGTACTGGACGGCCTGGAAACCATCCGGATCTGCACCGGTTACACCTGCAAGGACGGTAACTCTGCACCCAACCCGGTGGATTCCGACGATTACGAGAGAGTGGTGCCCCAGTACGAGGAGGTGCCCGGCTGGAGTGAGTCCACCCTGGGTGCACAGTCGCTGGAGGAGTTGCCCCAGGCGGCGCGGGATTACATCAAAAAGATCGAGGAACTGGTGGGTGCGCCGGTTGACATCATCTCCACCGGCCCGGACCGGGTGGAGACCATTGTCCTGCGCCACCCTTTCGCAGACTTTTAGCAGGCCGCGCGCCTTTGTCCGCGACCTCACTCGCTAAAGTGGGTCGCTTCCGGGTACGCCGGTTCTAGGTGCTCGCTATCGTGAGGCCGGAATCGGCGGTCAAAAGATTCAGATTCAAAACCTGCAGATAGACCCGCAGCCCTTCAGAGGCTCTAGACTCACCCTCAAATGGCCCCTCTATGGTGCCTTCCCTGGTGCAGAAATACCAACTTTTGCCTTCCTGGACAAATCGGTTTGTACGGTATCGGGTGCGCGCTCCCGGCGGATCGCTTATGCGTTTTCTAGTCATGGTTAACGTTGTTATCACTCAGTTGAACAAGAGCAAAGTTTAGCTGAAGACTGCGCTGTTGTGGAATTCAAACCGTGACGCGTCTCACATATTGACAGATAAATTAGCGGATCAATATTCCAGCCGTGAAGCGCGAACCGTGACGCCGATCACAGTTCCCACTGATAGCGCGGTGCCGTGCAGTTGTAGGGTGGTATAAAAGCCTGCAGGGATACTGATATGTTGCCGATATTGATGAAAATCACTTGTCCAAAATTGGCGATTTATTACTAGACTCAAATAGGGGAGAGCCACCCCGGGATTAAAAAACAAAAACAAGGAGGAAAGTATCCATGATCCAGACAACGCTGATTGTTATAGGTGTTATTGCTGCCATTGTGCTTTTGAGGGGCCTGATCATGCCTAAACCGGCAGCCCTGGCTGCAAACAGCCGACCCGGCCGGGTGACAAAAAAGACGGCGGAGAGCGCCGTTCGCGAAAGACTGCCCTACCATGCGATTTCCTGCCGCTCCGGTGCGGGGAATTGTGCGGCCGTGGAAGCGCTTAAGGATCAGCGCTTTCTGGTTGAGGATGTCCCCCAACTGCCGCTGGCGGACTGCACATCATCAGAGCGATGCAAGTGCAAGTATCTTCATCACCAGGACCGGCGCGACGATGATGGGGGCCGGCGTGCTCTCTACGGCATCAAGAGTGAATTTTATGAATACACCTCAAAGCAGGATCGCCGTGTGAAAAATGGGCGTCGCGAGAGCGATTGGGAGGTGGAACAGCCCTACGATCAAATCTGACCCGGGTTCACCGGGGTCAGGCTGAGCTAAGCCCCACGCCGCAGGGTGCGCAGGGCCAGAAAATCATGAGCTGGTGAATGCCTTGGCAATGAATCAACAGTTGTCAGCTATCACCGACAGCCAACTGCAAGTGGGGGGAGGATTTTCCAAAACACCTGTTCGGTGATTTTGCCTACGTGATCTGGGATGAGCAGTATCGGCAGTTGTTCTGCGCAAGAGACCATACCGGCATAAAGCAATTTTATTATTCTCAGATGGCTGGGCAATTTGTATTTGCTAATGATGTAGGCGCGTTAATCGCGTCCAATCTGGTACCGACTGACCTGAATAAAGAGTTGTCGTCGCAGTACTGAATCGGGTGAGGGGAAAAAGGCGACCGAACCGTGATCCGCATCACAGTATCGGAAAACTCTGTTGATCGCCCCTTACGGCTGTGCAATTCCAGCAATATAAGTTTTGTAAGTGGCTGGTTTGAAGATATATTAAAAAAAGAGGTGATCGATGTGATATTAACTTGATCCCTCGCAAGTGCACGCAATTGGTTAAAAACTAGATATAGCGCAATGGATGATCTAGTTTAAAGCATTACTATAACTACCTGTTGGTGTAATAAATAAAGAAATAGAAGGGAGAACGCGCCATGAAGAAAAAATCTACCCTGGCTGTAAGTATTGGCGCAGCACTTTTTGGTCTCGCTGCGTCGGCAGGGGCAAGCTGCCCGGTCACCTGCTGGGATTTTAAAGCCTATGGTGGTTTTGCCAAAATACACGATGTTGGTCCCGATAATGGTTTCCCTAACTCGGGCTATAACGTGCTGTTGACCCCATTACCCCCTCGAGACCACCAGGATATGGGGGCGTTCCATTGGGGAGAGTTGCCTATACCGAAACCGAGTCTCCTGGGTATTAACCAGAAAGAGCCGCTCATACACGGCCAGAGTTGGAAGGCGCCCGGCAGGTATTATGGTGAAAAAAATCTAATCAAACCCGGCATAACCAATTTTCATGGTGAAATTATCGATTATATTGAAACCGGCGATGAGATGGGTGAGGTGATTGGCTGGACCACCCACTACAACAACTGGATTCCCCATGAGTTCAAAGACGGTCGGGTGGCGGTGAATTATCACCTGCAGCTATTCGACCCCGGTGACGATACGCTCGCTTGGGATAGCGATGAGATGTTCTTCTTTATAGATGTATGGGAGACCGCAAACCGTCCCGCTCCTGATGAAGAAAATTGTTGCCCTGATGGCAATCTTGTTGATACTGGCCGAAATGAATCTGGTTGTGCTGACCGTTTTCGTGTCGGTGTATTGAAGGACCTTGATGGCAACGGTATCGATGTTGACGATCTGAAAAAAGCGCCCCCGCCTGGCTCCAGCTTCGATATCCTCGTTGGTGAATTTACTTATCCAGACGAAAATGACGGCGTTAAATACAATGTCTACCTGACCGGCTTTTGGGAGTTCGAGGAGGGCGGGTCCGTGCTCACAGGTGAGGGCTGGTCACCGGAAGGCGAATTCATACACTTTGAAGTAAGGGCCGAGGTCTGGGAGGCCGCCCGTGCAGGTGACAGGAAGGCCAAACCCGTTACCAGTCCACGCTTAGCCAGTTGCACGCCTGGCTGAGCAGTGTCAGGGTGTCGCCGGGGCGGCCCTCTTGCTTAATCTTGTCTTTCGTTGTTATGTTTGCCAGAGTCACCGTCTGCAGACGTCAGTCCACACAACGAAGATACCCTAATACCACTTGTAAGAGCCGACTTTGGCACATTCACTGGATGCGGGACAGTGCGCGTGGCCGCGCAGGGCGGCGAAGAAATGAGGTAGTCAGATGACAGATAAAACTCAGGGTGATTTTGAGATTGAAACCGAGCGGAATAGGCCAAGGAAAGTCTGGTCCCGGTCTCAAATCACCAGTTTGTCGGTTAGTATGACCCAGAGTGGGACACATCCCACGCAAACCGAGACTGCAGCACATGAGCAGTGGCAGCAATTAAGTGGTGGTGCATAACCTATACTGGACAGCCATCGGCGGCAGTTGACCCCTTTGTGTTCCGGAGGTGGTCTGTGTTGTCAGGGTCCATTATCTGGAATAGTGGTTTTTTGTTTTTCTCCCCGCCGCCTGGGGTGAAGTAACCAGCTTCCAAAAATGGAGACATCCCCCGTGTTACCCATATTTAACAGGGCCAGGCAATTTGCCTCAGTGGACACCACCCAGAAGTTGGCCTTCGTTCAGGCCTGGTTCCTGCTAGGCTGGATGCGTGAAGCAATCCTCACCGTTTCCTTCAGCTGGGGACGGCCGTGATCGAGCATTGCCTGTACGGGATAAAGGTGTTCAGCGACTCTGCCCTGTTCGACCGCCCGGTGCCTCTTACTGCGGTGGCTCCGGGGGAGCGCCAGGCCATCGAATTTATACGGATGCCCGATACCGGCGAATTGCCGGAAATGCCCGAGGCCTTTTTTCTGGCCCAGACCCGTTACCGTGAGCTGTGGCTCCACAGTGACCGGCCCCTTGGGCGCAGCTTCCCCGGCCAGCCCTGGAGGATGGAGGTCGCCGGGCTGGTGAATTTTTACTGGTGCGGCGGTGAGCCCACCCTGTATTACCAGTCAGAGCAGGAGTGCACACAGGAGCTATTGGTGTTCTGGTTTGTGCACATCTTCCTGCCTCTGTACCTGGCCCTGGAAAGAGGCTATGACTTCATTCACGCGGCTGCGGTGGAGGTGGCCGATAAGCCGGTTCTGTTCATCGCTCCCTCTACCGGGGGCAAATCTACCCTGGGGGATTACTTCCTCAAGCAGGGCCACCCCATGCTCTCCGATGACAAGGTGGCTACTTTCCTCCATGAAGACAAGTTTTTCGCCGTGCCATCCCACCCGCACCATCGCCCCTTCCGCCAGGTAGAGGTACTAGGCTACCCAGTGAAGCACTTCGCCACGTGCGCCAAACCCATCCACGCCTGCTATTTGCTGGAGCGGGGCGAACCCGACAGCGATGTAGAGATCACCGAAGTAACCGGCTTTCGGAAATTTGAAGAACTTTTGCCCCACTATCTCTACAGCTTCCAGTTTCTGCAACAGCAGCGCCTGCGTTGGCTGGCCCAGTTGACCAACCAATCCCTGATCTTTCGAGTTCGCCGTCCCTGGAATCTGGGTCGCCAACACGAAGTTTACCATGCCATCTGCACCCACTCCCGCAGTTTGCCCATCGACTAGAAGAGCAGAAGGATCTCTGCGGATTGTGGGCGGAAATGACGTGCGCTAGCCAGAACGCACCTGATACGGTGTTGTTGGGCTTCTCTATTCCCTTGATTTCAATATGTGGCCTTGATAAGATTTGGCCGTACTGAAAATCACAGTGACTTTGAAAATGGACTACAATAAAGACCCCAATAGCTCTCCTAGTAAGAAAGATTATTGTACGCCAAAGATCGTTGTGCTTGGATCAGTGAATACCATGACGCAACAAAATGGCAGCAGTCAGACTAAGGATGCTGGAAACAGCCACCATCGCGCCATTTCGGGAGCATAATTAATTTTAACTCTTAATCCTATCTACCCAGTTATCTAAGACGATAAGCCTTCGTTTTAGAAACTCCGCTTCGCTATTTTCTACACACGCATCTGCTTTTAAAAACGGTACACTTTTTACATACTGGAATAGATTGTTGGATGGTGTCCAATCGTTGATCCAGGAATTTTCTAGCTTTGCTGATAAGGAATGCCCTAAATCTCCAAGCGGTGTTTTTGGTCGCTTAATGATTTTATGAGGTAACAACGGAGCCATTGATCTGCGGAGAATGTCTTTTTGGAAAAGCCAGGGCAATGTTGGAATTGCGAAAATAAATTCAACCAATCTCAAGTCCAAAAAGGGATCTCTTTCCAGGGCCAGTGTGAAGTCTGGCGCCATGAATAAGTCATCGGCGTTCCAGTCTGGACCAATAAGCGAGCTGTGGGCATTAGGGTGGCGAGTGTTTAGATTTTCCGCGTGCCAGTCTTGCCATGCGAACCACCTTTCTTTCAGTCCGTAGCTCTTCTCAAATTCGGGGTCAAAAAAATCAGGGTAAGAAGCTGCCGATGTGAGAATGTTTTTTCGGCTTTGCCTGGAGCCCTTAAGTATTGCTAATAGTCCTGTGCCCATTGGAGGAAATTTCCCATATCTCATGCGCAAACGCAGGATGTCTGAAAACAATCGAATGGGGTTTACCTCGCGCAGCGCGGTGCGGGCTGATGAGCATTCAAGCAAATTATCGCCAGAGGCTCCAGTTAAGACTACGCGTCCAAATTCAGCAATTTGAAGCTTTAGAACTCGCCAGTATTCGGGGGTCTCAAATTGGACTGGCCGGGTTGTTGTCATGCCCCCCCGTAACATTGGATAGTTGTCTCCCGGGATGAAACAAGTGGGTAGATCAAGGTGGGAGGCAACAATGTTGGTGTAATAGCGCTCTTCATCCGGGTGCGCATGATCATAGACAGCAGTAATCGTCTTCACTTCTATAGGAGGAATTAAGCTTCTTCTTTGCAAGTCACATAGGGTGGCTGCGATAGCGGAGGAGTCCATTCCTCCACTCATTGAAACCACTATATTGGGTAATCTCGTTCGGTCTGCAACGGCTGAATTAAACACATCTAGAAAATGTTCAAGGTATTCGTTGTGGTGTCGGTAGTGAATTAAAGGGAGGTCGGCGGGAGGCTCCCAGTATCTTTTGATAAAGACCTTACCTTTTTTGTATACAAGTTGGTGTGCTGCGGGGAGAGCTGAGATGTCGGAGAATGCAGTAATGGTTTTGTCCAGCCATGAGTGGTCTCCAAACAACAAGAAGTCCCCCATAGCCGTATCGTCTAACGTTCGGGTGATTTTGGGGTGTTGGAGCAGACAGTTGATACTGTTGCTAACGAGGATCAGATCACCTATGTGTGAATAGCACAGCTGTCTCATGCCAAACCGATCTCGTGCACAGAACAGTGTTTGTTGCCTGTCATCCCATATCGCAAATGCAAAGTCACCGAGTAGGTGATCAAGACATCCTGTCCCCCACTTGTGGTATGCGTGTAGTACGAGTTCTGAGTCTGGGGTTTTGCTCAA
This sequence comes from Pseudomonadota bacterium, assembly GCA_030591305.1. Next base: position 558 of record JAUVBI010000096.1, on the reverse strand, counting down.
TATAGTTGTTTTCGTGAGCTTGAGTTTGGCCAATAGCTCCTTACGGGCATCTATTCGAATACAGCCAGTTATCCAGACCCTGGCGTCTAAGCTGGCAGGCTGGTTTTCATATTGTGCTTCATTTGTGGTGCGAAACAAGGAGTGACCGAGTCCCACAGTATCCTTGAGCCAGAGATTTTGTTGATCGGGTCCTCGAATATGTAGAGATTTGGTCAACGTCTCAAGCAAATCATGCGCAATAGCAGTATTGCTAGTGTTAACCGCTGCTATGAAGCCACTCATTTAGGATTATCTCTGGTGGGTGGTGCTGCTATTCTCACCATCCATTGATTAAAAGCAGAACTTAGCATCTATATCCGCGGAGACGCATTTCGGGCATATAAACAAATCAATATAAGAGTTAGTTTGAGAGCACGGCATTCATTAGGGGGATGACGGTGCTGGCGATAACCACGGCAAGCATCCAGTAAACCAGCCGGAACTGCCCTTTGATTTCTGCGAACTGAACGTCAATGTGCGCAAACTTGCTATCTATTCTGGCGTCCTGCTCGGAGAACT
>JAUVBI010000164.1 GCA_030591305.1 Pseudomonadota bacterium | reverse complement strand
TTTTTCCAGATAGAGCTGTTCCAGTTTCATCGGCCTGAAACACGACTTTTGCCGGAAGACTGGCGCCCCTGCGATATAGGGTATAGCAGTGTCGCCTTATTGGTGAATGACCTGGACAAGACGCTGGCGCGTTTACGCGTGCTGGGCAGCGAACCGATGACTGCGCCCCAGGGTGCAGTCGGTGAGCGCCGCGTTTGCGTGCGCGACCCGGAAGGGGTTTTGCTGGAGCTGTTTGAGTCCGACCCGCTGCCCAATCGCGCCGTGGTGGCAAGGCCAGACATCGGCGTGCTGACTCTGGGTATTATGCTCTCTGTGCCAGACCTGCAGCAGTCACGCGAATTCTTTTGTAATGTGATGGGTCTGGAGGAAATGACCGGTTTTGAGTTACACCGTCCGGAACATGAAAGCCTGTGGGGCCTGGAAGGTGCCAGTGCAGAGCGCCTGGTAATGCGTGCGGGGGAATCACTGGTTGAGCTTGTGCAGTACCATAACCCGGTGGGTAAACCGCAAGCGGAGGATTATCGTATCAGCGACCAGGGTTTGCTGAATCTTGCCCTGGGTTACCGCAAGCGGGGCGATTTTAATCGTGCTTATAAAACCTGCCTGGCAGCGGGCATCAAGGGCAATTGGTATCCGGTCGATCTGGGTACCTGGAAGGTCGTGTATGTTAATGATCATCAGGACTTTAGCGTTGAAATGCTGCATGTTATGCCAATAAAAGATGCCGGCATGGGTTTTAAGTGGCAAGATTCCAGTCCAAACCTGGCGGTAGCCGGCGTGCGCAACCTCACGGTGGAAATGCCGTTTAATGCCTCAGCGGAAGTTCTGTGGAAAGCGCTCAGCGAACACGAAACCATGACCGACTGGTGGCCCCTGAAGAAAGTCAGCCTGATCTGTGAGGGAGAAGGTGACCGCAACGGTGTGGGTGCTGTACGGCGCATGGAGGGCCTTGGCCCGGCACTGGAAGAGGAAGTTGTGGCCTGGTACCCGGGTAAGGGTTATGACTACAAGTTAATAAAAGGTGCGCCGGTTAAAGATCACTCGGGCACAGTGCGCATACTCCCTGTTGGCGAGGCGAACATTGTGCAGTGGCGAATCCAGTTTCGCCCCAGCATCCCGGGGGGCGGCGCTATTACCCAGTGGCTATTGACCAGGTTGATCACGCATGTACTGAGAAAACTGCAGAAACAGCTTAATGCATAGTCCTGTTTCTGGAGGCATACCAAATAATAATCTGAGTAATTTTGCGATACAGCCACGGAAATACGCGGTTGGTAAAATCGAAAAGGTGGGCGACAAAACCTGTCTTTACAACCGACTTTCTCTTTCCGATACCCTTGAAGATAATATCGGCAGCTTTTTCGGGCGATAAAGTGCCGCCCAGATCTTTGAGAAGCCGGGTTTGTGGTAATACTGAACCGGCTTCTGCCGCTATCATGGGTGTTGCGACTTCCGAGGGGCAAACCAGGGTTGCGCAGACACCAGTGCCGTACAGTTCCTGTTGCAGGGCCATCACAAACCCGGTGACGGCATATTTTGACGCACAATAGGCGCTGTATCCGTACACGCCCATCAGGCCAACCATGGATGAAATAAAGGCAATCTGGCCGTGACCCCGTTCAAGCATTGTCGGCAGTACACAGCGTGCCATTTCCCTGCTGGCAGAAAAGTTAAGCGCCATCATCGAGTCGAACTGCTCTGAACCCATATTCAGGAAGGTTTTATTGCCGGCAACACCCGCACTGAGAATCAACAGATCGGGCTGGCCGTAGTCGTCCGTGATAGCGCCCATCTCCACTTGTAGCGTATCGAATTTAGATATGTCCAGTGAAACACCCGCAACAACTTGACTGTCACTCAGTGTCTCGGCTCTACACAGCTCGGCGGCGTCATTCAGCTTGTCCTGGTTGCGTGCCAGTAAAATGACATCGTCGCCGTTTTGTGTATACAGTTTAGCGAGGCTGAGGCCAATACCACTGGAGCCGCCCGTGATGTAGACGCGTTGTTTACATGACTGTGGCATGCTGCTTTTTCCACTCGCGGGGAGAGACATTGTGGCGCTGGCGAAAGGCGTTGGAAAAAGCGCTAAGTTCCGAGTAACACAGCATGTCTGCAAGCGCCGTGAGAGACCCACCGGATTCCATTAAGTAACCCTTGGCGATGTCGAACCGCACTTCTTCGAGCAGGTCCTTATAGCTGGTATCGTGCGTTTTCAACTGCCGCTGCAGCGTCCGTTTATTAATGGCAAGGGAGTTGGCCACCCGCTCAATTGAGCAGTCACCGGTGGTCATAGCCTGTTGGATCAGGTAGCGAATCTGTCCGCAATAATCGTTTGGAAATTTGGATTGCATCATGTGTAGATGTTCTTGCAGCACTCGATGCAGCTGTGGGTTGGATTCGCTAATGGGACTATCCAGAATGGCAGCGTCGAATGTCGTGTAGGAGGAATCCCAGTTAAAAAAGACCGGACAGTTAAAGTACTTTTTGTAGGGCTTCAGGTCTTGTGGGGGTGCATGAGAAAAGTAGACAGCACTCGGCGACCAGCTCGGGTTAAGCAATAGCCGAATCAGGCCCACGCCAATGCCAGTAACCAGGTCTGTCTGTTGCGAGATAGGTACTTTACCTTCTAATTTACAGGTAAAACGCCACTGGGCAATGCTGCCGTCTACACTTAGTGACACATCGGCGCCCTGGTTGTGATGGGAAAAGTGTGTTGTCAGCTCACGCAGCGCCGTGCGCAGGTCCGGTGCCTGCTGGATGATGAAACCCAGTGTACCCAGGATACCAATATCTTGATGTCGCGACAGTTCCAGGCCGAAGTGCGGGCAGCCAGTAGACAGCGCTGCGTTCTCCAGCAGTTGTAGGAATCTGCGATAGGATATCCACGACTCGGGGTCTAACTCGGCATCCGAGAGCCCCACCTGTTTCAGTAATGCGTCGGCGTTTCCACCTTGTTCTTCTATCGTCGGACGCATGCCGTGCAGGGAGGAAGCCCGAACCATATAATCAGCCATCAGCATTTATCTACTTTTTATTAGCCTGTCGTTAAATATTAAGTATTGGACTGTCTGTGTCAAGCTAAAATTGACGTTGATTAGCAACTCAGTGTCGTCATTTCTCAAGCTATTGTTGTCCTGAATGGGTAATCTATAGCCCAAATTAACCGGGTAGAGTGATCGGCATGAAGAGCAAGTGGAATACAATCTATATCAGCGGTGGCGGCAGCGGTATCGGTCTCTACTTCGCCAAAAAATTCGCCGGTGATGGCGCAAAAATAGCGATCTTCGATCTTCGCATCAGCGAGGAAGTTCGCGGGGAGTTAACTCAACTTGTTGGTGCTGAGGCGCTTGCCTTTCACGAGCTCGATATCTGTGACTCACAGGCGGTAAGCGAAGCGGCAGAACAAGCGACTGCAAACATCGGCGCGCCCGAGCTGGCAATTAACTGCGCCGGCATACAAGCCTCGAAGCCCTTTCTGGAGTTGTCATCAGAAGAGTTTAACCGGGTGATCACTATCAACCTGATTGGCAGCCGTAACTTCGCCGCTGCGGTGTTGCCCCATATGGGTCGTGGTAGTCGCCTGGCCTTTGTAGCCTCTCTGGCGGGTGTTGTGCCCAACTACACCTATGCTGCCTACAGCGCCTCCAAGTTTGGTGTGGTGGGCCTTGCCGGCGCGGTGCGAATGGACGTTATCGCCCGCGGAATTGAAGTATCAGTTATCTGCCCCGGTGAGATTATGACTCCCATGGTGGAGGAAGAACTCAAAACTATGGATCCCATCACCAATGAGCTAAAGCAGGTTGCCGGCACCCTGGACCTGGATGCTGCCTGCAAAGAAATATTTGCAGGTCTGGAAAAAGGCGACTTCTATATTATTCCAGGATTCAGGGCGCGCATGGTCTGGCGTCTCACCCGCTGGTTCCCTGGTTTAGTGCGTAGAAAGACGGACAAAATTATTCTGGGCGGCACATCTAATGGTTAAAAGCCTGTTTGATTACATTATTGTTGGCGGCGGTTCTGCCGGTTGTTTGTTGGCGAATCGCCTGTCAGAGAACCCACTAATATCTGTGTGCCTGGTTGAAGCAGGTGCCACAGATCGCACATTCTGGGTGCGAAACTGTAACCCTGTCAATATGCTATACCTGATGAACAACAAGAAGTATAACTGGAAGTATTACACTCGCCCCGAGGCAACTACTGGCAACAGGCCTTTCTTCTGGCCCCGGGGTAGAGGTCTGGGTGGTTCCAGCTCAATTAACGCCATGATCTACACCCGGGGAAGCCCCTGGGATTACAATCACTGGGCGGAGTTGGGAAACGAGGGTTGGGACTACCAGTCGGTATTGCCCGCTTTCAGAAAATCGGAGCGCTATGGAAGGGGGGCAGACAGTTACCATGGCGATCAGGGTTCCATGGATGTATTGGATACCACTTTTCACTTTCCTGTCAGTGATGCATTCATCGAGGCCTGCCAGCAGGCGGGGTTCCCGCTGAATGACGATATGAATGGCGCCAACCAGGAGGGCTGTGGCTATTTTCAGGTTACGCAGACCGAGAGTGGTGGCCGCTGCAACTCAGGAGCAGCCTTCCTGGATGATGTAATGCACCGGGAAAATTTAACGGTGATTACCGAAGCGCATGTGGCCAGGGTGTTATTTGAAGGTAAAACGGCCGTGGGTATTGAGTATTATTCAGGGGGTGATCGCAGCCAACTGTTGACTCTGAAGGCGGGAAGAGAGGTTATTCTCAGTGCGGGTGTCATTAACTCCCCACAGTTGTTAAAGCTCTCGGGCGTGGGGCCTGTCGATGAACTGAACAAGTTTGGTATTCCCTTGGTGCACAATCTACCGGGCGTAGGTGAAAACCTGCAGGATCATCCCGACATCATGCTGCGCTGCCGGGATAAAAGTAATTCCTGCCTGAGTGCTATTCCCAGCAGGCAATTCTTTCGGTTTCTCTTTGCCATGTTTAACCGAGGCACGCCCTTCCGGTTCACGCCAACTGATTGTGGTGGCTTCATTAAATCCGACCCCAGCCTGGATATTCCCGATTTGCAACTTCAGTTTGCCGCCATGCGTATGAATCCCCACGGAAAGGGTATGGCCATGTCCCTGCGCAGCGGCTATGTTTTGCACATATGCCACATTCGTCCAAAGAGCCGGGGCAGGGTATTACTGCAAAGCGCCGACCCCTTTGCTGCGCCTGAGATCGAGGCGAACTATTTCGCGGAGAATGAGGAGCTGGAAGCGCTGGTTAAGGGCGTCAAAATAGGGCGGCAGATATTACAGCAGGATGCGCTTGTGCCCTTTCATGGAATGGAAGAGGCGCCGGGTGAGGGAGTTCAGAGCGATGAGCAAATTCGCCAGTTTTTGCGTGAGAGGATTGAGACCGTCTACCACACGGCGGGTTCCTGCAAGATGGGGAGTGATGCCATGGCCGTCGTAGACGCCCAACTGCGTGTCCATGGTGTCAATAATCTCAGGGTTATTGATTCATCTATAATGCCTACTATTACTGGCAGCAACATTCACGCACCGACCGTAATGATCGCAGAACGGGGTGCACAGATGATCGGCATATAGTTATATCGACCCTGGACTAGGCTTGCAGTGACGAAGCGGTGGGGTATTAATTACGATGAATATACCGCTATACTTCCAGGTTGGTTAAGGTAGTGTGAGGACAAAACGTGGCATGAGTTTTGGAGATCACTCAACAGCAGCACAGCTGCGCGGGCTGGATGACAGTGAAGCTTTAGTCGAAGCTCTGATGTGTCGCCATCTAAACTCGGCAATCGGGGTTTTTTAATACTCTGTAAAAGGATTGAGGAGACTGACACCGCTGGTCTCGAAGTCGCCCATGTTTCTGGTTACCAACGTTAACCCATAGGTGAGTGCAGTGGCTGCTATGGAAAGTTGCAGTGGTAATTTCTCTAGGCAAAACAGCGCTCCTCGCTTTTAGTTTTCCGCCTCGCTCTTCATAATGCCGGTAATTCCAACCTTCTTACCTTGCGGGTCAATTAATACGCCGGGATTAAAAATGCCCTCCGGGTCCAGTGCGGCTTTAGCAGCGGCAAAGGCGTGGCGAAATAAATCGGATGTCTGTTTTTCATAGCCCGAGCGATGGTCGCGGCCGATAGCATGGTGATGCGTTGCCGTTCCGCCCAGCGATATCACGAGATCATTGGCCACCGCTTTAATAGTGCGCCACTTGTTCAGCACCTCTTGCAAGTCGCCTGTGGTGTCCCCCACAAGGAAAAAGGTGAAATAGGGCGCGGGGCCGTCGGGGTAGATATGGGTGAAGCGGCAGGAAACCATGCCCTCGGCACCGGTAAGTTCAACAATGGCCTTTTGAATTCCCGCTTTTACGCCAGTGTACAGGGACTCAAATTTATCCCAGGTAATTGCTGTCTCAAAGGTATCCGCAATGATACCCCGGCCTATGAGTTTGTTCCTGTAGTAGGGCATGCGGATAAACGCATTGCGCCAGGTGTCGGCCCCGGTTTCAGGGTTTTTCTCGGGAGACGCTTTTTCCGAAGCATAGACCACATCCTCGCTCTGGTATTCGCCGCCCTCATTGGAGGCTATTTCCAGTGCTCTATCCATCCATGCATTGACTGGGTGATCTGCTGATTCAAAACCCAACACCAACATGGCGCAGGCTTTATTCGCAAGGCCATTCCACTGAACTTCCATCTCATCCAGTAAACGGCAATTGCTGGGAAACAGGCCCGCCTGGGAAATAAGCCGTACCGCCTCTACACCTTGCTGCAGGGTGTTGAATGTTACCGTTGCCGATACCTTCCATATTGGCCGCTGTTGCAGGCGAACCCAGGCCTGGGTGATAACGCCCAGGGTTCCCTCTGAACCTATGACGAATCTATCGGGTGAAGGGCCTGCGCCCGAGCCCGGGAGCCGGCGGCTTTCCATAACACCGCTGGGTGTCACAACGCGGGTTGATTCGACAAAGTCATCTATGTGCGTGTACAGGGTGGCGAAATGTCCGCCGGCCCGGGTGGCAATCCAGCCGCCCAGGGTGGAGAAGCGGAAACTCTGGGGGAAATGGCGCAGGGTGTAACCGTATTCTTTGAGCCCGGCCTCCAGGTCTGGGCCCAGCATCCCGCCTTCAATCAGGGCGGTACGGCTTTTGGTGTCGACTTCC
>JAUVBI010000007.1 GCA_030591305.1 Pseudomonadota bacterium | reverse complement strand
TCTGGAAACCTCCGGATACTTCAAAACCGTCAAAATCCTTGCGTAAAATAAAATTCACCACTCCCGCAATAGCGTCGGAGCCATAGGCCGCCGTGGCGCCCTCTTTCAGGATTTCTATACGCTCCAGTGCGGCGACAGGAATGGTGCTGGTATCCACAAACACGCTGCCGTCATTAGCGCGGGTGGCGGCAATCGTCTGCCGCTTGCCATTGATCAGTACCAGGGTAGAGCTGAGGCCCAGGCCGCGCAGATTAACATTGCTGGTGCCCTGGGTTTCGCCCGAGGTGAAGGCATCCGCCTGATTCTCCGAGCCCGAGTTGACACTGAGTTTGGCTGTCAGTTCACCCACCGTGAAAGCGCCGCTGTTGGCAATGTAGTCGCTGTCGATGATTTCTACCGGTGAGGCTTCATCATGGGCAGTCGATTTTATGTAAGAACCAGTGATGAGTACTTCTTCAATAGCACCAGGGACAGTGGGCTGCCCCACAGACGGCATCGCAACCGGGGCCAGGGCAGTAGCCAGCAAGGTAGATATCCAGATTTGCGGGGGGCGGCGCTCATTCACAGCTTTGATCCTTTTTGCTCACACTATGTTGTTAACTTAATATGGGGCGAGAGGTTAACAAATAATAGCAGCTAAGAAAACTATCTATAGCGCCGGAATCTAAATTGCAGCCTGGGGCTTGCTGGCCAACCAACAAAGAGGCAAAATTCGGACTCTGATTTAAGCGCACGCTCCCTGCACTCCTGATGAACGTGGCACTCACAAGGCAAACTATGATTCCACTGGAAACTCTCTCATTATTCTTCGCCACAGCTGCCGCACTGGCAATGGTACCCGGGCCTGACAATATTTTTGTGCTGACACAGTCTGCCGTACACGGTCGTATGGCGGGAATACTGGTGACACTGGGGCTCTGCACAGGGCTGCTGGTTCACACAGCCGCTGTGTCTCTGGGGGTGGCGGTGCTCTTCCAGACCTCAGCTGTTGCGTTCAACGCCCTGAAAATAGCCGGGGCACTCTACTTACTGTACCTGGCCTGGCAGGCCTTTCGGGCAGGGGCTGCCGATTTCACACCGGACGGCGTCAGTACCAGTTGGCGCGGGCTATACCTGAGAGGCGTGATCATGAATATCACCAACCCCAAGGTGGCCATATTTTTTCTGGCATTTTTGCCACAGTTTGCCGACCCCTCCCTGGGCTCGATATCGGTTCAAATGTTAATTCTGGGGGGAGTGTTCATCGTTGCAGCGCTCCTCATTTTTAGCTCCATTGCCTGGACCGCAGGCTTCCTCGGCGAACGGATAAAAGGCTCAACACGGGCGCAAACCGTAATTAACCGACTCGCCGGCATGGTATTTGTCAGCCTGGCTATCAAATTGGCGGTTACCGAAAGATAGGCATTGCGCCAGCATCGCTAGTCGAATAACTCCCCCGGGGGAAGCTCACCATGGCGAAGCAGGCGGCTTGTGTCTACCGCGGCCTGTCGATACTTCACTGCCTGTTGGTAGGCGGGGTCGGTAACCATTTCCATAAAAGCACCGGCATTGGGGTAATAGGCAATAAAAGCAATATCCCACTGTTCATCAGCGGGGCCTATAACCATGCACTCGGGCTTGCCGCGCCAGAGTATCTTGCCACCGACACGCTGAAAAATAGGGCCACTCTCTTTCCCGTAAGCGGCGTAGGCCTCCGCCCCCGTGGTAACAGTCCCATCCTCATAGGTGGAAGACGCCTTGAGTTTAATCAGGTTTAACATGTGGATAGGCGTATCTCTGGGAAGAGACTTGAATTGCTCAAACTGCTCGCGTTCTGGGTCCAGGTACTTCATGCTTGATCTCCGTTGGACCCCCGCTGCGCGGGGATGACTGTAAGCTAACAGAATTTGGCTCAACGAACACTCTTACCTTCTTGCCGCACTGGGCCATGCACCCTATATTGATAGGTGAACCACAGGAAATATAATGAAACTCTCGGCATTTGGGGAAAAATTTTCAGGCAAGTCCGGTATCGTCGAACTCATGGACGATTTAAGCTCTGCCCTGAGCGAAAATCCGGATATGATTTTTATGGGTGGAGGCAACCCCGGACGTCTGCCTCAAGTGGAAGCTATTTTTCAACAGCGCCTGGAAGCTGTTATGAATGACCCCGGGCAGCGGCATGCCCTCTTCGGCATCTACCAGGCACCCCAGGGCGATCTCAATTTTCGCGAACAGCTTGCCAGCTTTCTCAGCAGGCACTGTGGCTGGAACCTCACCGCAAACAATATAGCCATATCCAATGGCAGCCAGCCCGCATTTTTTGCCCTGTATAATATGTTTGCCGGCACCATGAGTGACGGCAGCCAACGCAGTATTCATTTGCCCCTGGCACCAGAGTATCTTGGCTATGCCGATGTCGGCCTGTCCAAAAATTTCTTTACCGCCACCCGACCCAGTATCGAGCTGCTGGATGATCAACTATTCAAATACCATGTCGATTTCTCCACCCTTGAGTTGACTCCAAATACAGCGGCACTGTGCGTATCCAGGCCCACCAACCCGACGGGTAATGTGCTCACCGATGAGGAGATTGCCCACCTTGATAAAATTGCCCGCAAGCATGATATTCCCTTCATCATCGACGGGGCCTACGGTTCACCTTTTCCCAATATCATGTTCACCGAGGCAAACTCCCACTGGAACGAGAACACCATTCTCACCCTCAGCCTGTCGAAACTGGGCCTTCCGGGCGTGCGCACGGGCATTATTGTCGCCCGGGAAGACATCATTGAGGCCTATACCAATATCAACACTATTGTGAGCCTGGCCTGCGGCACCCTGGGGCCTGCCCTGGCCAAAGAGCTGTTCAAGACCGGGGAAATCCTCTCTATTACCCGGGACTACGTGACGCCTTTTTATCGCGAGCGCTCGCAGCAAACCGTGCAATGGTTCAGGGAGGCGCTGGGTGACCTCCCCTATCATATTCACAAACCGGAGGGGGCAATATTCTTGTGGCTGTGGTTCGAAGGGCTGCCCATTAGCAGCCAGGAACTTTACCAGCGTTTGAAAAAACGTGGTGTGCTGATTGTGCCGGGGCAAAACTTCTTTATTGGCATGGATGATGACTGGCCGCATAAGCACGAATGTATTCGGGTGTCTTATGCGCAGGATGCAGAAGTGGTGAAGAAGGGTGTGGGAATTATTGCGCAGGAAGTTCAGCGAGCCTATTCGGGAATTTGATCACGGCTGCTCATCATTCCCACAGCCGGGGGTCGACACAGTAGTAGGTTTTAAGTTCTTCAAAGAGTTCGGTATGGGTTTCGAACAATTGCTGTGGCTTTTCAAAAAAAGTCTCGGTACAAACTGCAAAAAATTCTGCCGGGTTAGTGGAACCATAGTAATCCATAACAGATTTCAGGTGATGATCCCTGGCCTGAACCAATGCTTCAAATTCATTCGAAAGCGTTTTCGCCCAGGTCTGATAACTGTTTTTTATTAACCTGGGTGCGCCATTGGTAAACCCGGACTCACTATCCAGCTGATGGGCAAATTCGTGTAATACGACATTGTTGCCATCGTGAAAATTCTCGATGCCGTGCTCAACATCGTCCCAGGACAGAATGATCTTGCCATTGCTCCAGGATTGGCCGAGCATACCGAGTCGCACCCTGCTCACGGTTCCATCGGGGTTATGCCGGTCACTATTGGTCTTGAATGCACTGGGGTAGACCAGTATATAGCGCAGGCCCGGGTATATGCGCGTTTCCCGGTTGAGCAAAAGCAGGCATGCCTCAGCGGCAATGGTAACGCGAATCTCGTCATTTATTTCCTGGCCGTTACAGCCATAAAACTTCATTCGGGAAATAAAGAGCTGGATACGCTCCAGCAGCTGCTGCTGCATTTCGACCGGGAAGCTGTGGAAAAAAGGTAGACGCCTTTCAACGACCTTTTTCCAGCTGGCCGGAAATGGCTTGCCCAGCACATACTGGATACGCCACTTGCGATAATTTAACGCTATTGTGGCAATGGCGATGAGGAATAGCAGTAGATACAGGGCTGACATACGAGAGATTATAGCCCGTTTCGTAGATAGTACTGTCAAAAAAAGCCCAAGGACTGCGCCATTGCTGACCCCTTCCTGATATGACGAATTTATACCTCCATATTATCCATAAATAGATCATATATGAGTGATATTTTAGTATTTTAGCTAAATAAGCTCATATTTGATCTTTTTTAAAGATCTCTTAATTGTAACTCATATATGATATATTACCTTTAATTATTCATAAAATAAATCGTAAATGAATGAAAATAGACTCACTTACTCCAAAATCTACCGCTATCGAAGAACTCGGTAAACGTTTGGCTCGAGCACGCAAGCAGCAAGGCTTCACCCAGGCACAACTGGCCAGGGAAGCGGGCCTGGGAATCGCCACACTGCGGCGAATAGAAGATGGCAGGGACGCCCAGCTGGGCTCCTGGTACAAACTGCTTAAGGCACTGAATATGGTTTCCACCATAGACGCCCTGGTTCCGGAAACATTCAACTCGCCCATGTCTGAAGTAAAATCACATCAGAAACGCTCTAGCAAACCCAGGAAAGCCGAGCACTTCGCCATCTGGGGGGACGAGCGCAAATGACCACAGCAACCGTCAGACTCTGGAATACCGATATCGGCTATGTTTCCATGAATCTGGGCGAACAGTTCGGACGCTTTGAATATGATCCCGCATTTGTCGATATGGGCATAGCACTGGCGCCGCTGATAATGCCTGTAGGAGCCGGGCACATTTACCAATTCTCTGATTTACACCCCCGGTCTTTTCATGGCTTGCCGGGACTGCTGGCCGATAGTTTGCCCGACAAATACGGCAACCAACTTATCAATGCCTGGCTGGCTCAGACGGGCCGAAAGACGGAAAACTTTAACGCAGTAGACCGTCTGTGTTACATAGGAAGGCGCGGCATGGGAGCTCTGGAGTTCGAGCCCTCCACACCGCTCAGTGGCGACAACAGCGACAAACAATTACAGATAGATGAACTGGTAGAACTAGCCTCTATGGCCTTTGCCAGCAAAGAGGCCCTGGATACACGACTATCCAATGAGGCATCGAACGAGGCTATATTAGATATTCTCAGCGTCGGCACCTCAGCGGGCGGCGCCCGGGCCAAGGCGGTCATCGCCTACCAACCCGAGACGGGCGAGATCCGCTCAGGCCAGTTGAGCCTACCCCTGGGCTACCAACACTGGCTTATCAAGTTCGATGGTGTGAAATTCAGCGGTGACTGGGGTGTGGCAGATCCGGCGGGCTACGGTTTACTGGAATACAGCTACTACGAGATGGCCAGGCGCTGCAATATCAACATGATGGAGAGCCGTCTGTTACGAGAAAATGGCCGCAGCCATTTTATGACCCGCCGCTTCGATCGCGGCCCTATGGGGGAAAAATTTTTTGTACAAACACTGGCAGCCCTGTGTCACTTCGATTATTGGGAGAGTGGCGCCCACTCCTACGAACAAGTAATTATGACCATGCGCCAGTTGGGCCTACCAAAATCAATGCTGGAAGAACAGGTGTTGCGCACCATCTACAATTTGGTGGGCTGCAACCAGGACGACCACGTCAAGAATATCAGCTTTATGATGGACCGCCATGGCAAATGGAGCCTAAGCCCGGCCTATGACCTTTGCCACGCCCAAGGCAGTGCCTTTACCCGCAATCACCAGCTCAGCCTCAATGGCAAAACACACAGCTTTACCAAAGAAGACTTAAAACACCTGGCCGAATATGCGGGACTACCTCGGGGGCGAGAGCAGCGGCTCCTCGATAAAGTACTGAGCGCATTTTCTGGCTGGGAACAATTGGCCATAGAGTTGGAAATACCCGGCTCACTTCAGGGGCATGTACTGCGGACACTGCGATTAGAGTGGTGAATTCCGCCTGAATGCGGGTGTTTTAGTAGTTTATGCACGTATTTCCAGATCCAGGCAAGTTAATTTGTCGAAACCGGATACTGAATTCGCTCCAATGCACCCCGTATGGAATCTGGAATCGACACCGATTTACGGTCCTGTCGATTAATCCATACATGGGTGAAGCAGCCTTGTGCTAATGCCACATCATTGTCCTGGAAGAAGAGTGCCGCACCATATTGAACCGAACGATTTCCCAGCTGGTTGGTGCGGATCCCGACATCCAGTTTCAGCGTTTCAGGCCAGTAGACCTCCTTAAAATATGAGCACGCAGACTCGACAATTACGCCGACAATTTCGCTTGAACGCATGCAAAGCCCGCCTTCCTGGCTTATATAGAGGTTAACTGCGTTGTCGAAATACTGATGATGCTTGTTATTATTCAAGTGCCCATAGATATCCATGTCGTGTAATTGAAGCGATACACTGGTTAAACTGAAATACTCTTCGCGAAGATGGGGTTGTGGTCTCATTGTTGTCCTCGATCATTCATAATGTTGGCCAATGTCAAAATTTTCCGTGCCCGCTTAACCAGCGGCTGATCGATCATTACACCATCGACGCTCACGACTCCACCGCCAGCCTTTTCCAGACACTCAATGATCTTGCGCGCCCAGAGTACTTTATTTTCAGAAGGCATAAAGGCCTGATTTATCACCTCAACTTGTGAGGGATGAATTGCTAATTTACCGCCAAAGCCCAACTGGGAAACTCTGCGGGCCTCATCGGCTAAGCCATTTGCGTCTGCAATATTAAACCAGGGGCCATCAAAACAATGCACGCCTCGTGCGTTACAGATCTCTGAAATTCTGCTGCGGGCATATAGCAGCGCATCCCAGTTTATCTCAGTACCGGTAATTGCCGTATAATCGGCTACCCCAAAACCTGCCGCATGTACTCGATCAGATGCATCGAGTATCTCTCCCAAATGGTCTATACCATCAGGTGTTTCGATTAGCGGAATAATTTTTACGCTGTTCTGCCCAGAAAGCACTTCCGCTACCTGCTTGATTTCGACAGCAGACGTGGTCATAGGCAATATTATGTAATCCAGCGAACTTGTTGACCCAGGATGTTCAGCTAACGCCACCAAGTCCTTGATACCGTCCAGCGTTCTGAGGCTGTTGATACGTATGGCAACCAGCGAGGCTGAATCGGTCTCGGACTGACACTGCATGACATGCTCGATAGCCGCTGAGCGTGCCGCTCCTTTTTCTGCAGCGGGCACGGAATCTTCGAGATCGATGCAATAAATGTCAGTTCCGCTGTAACGGGCTTTGGCAAAGCGCTCTGGGCGATTCCCAGGTACAAACAGAAGGCTGCGCATCATGTTGATTGACTGATCCATTTAAGTCCTATTCTTTTTACTTTGTAATAACGGAAACCTGCATAGTTTTTTGACCATCCGGCCCCGCCACCCATAAATTAGCACCTGCTTTAGTTGCTTTACCAAAGATGAAAAAGTCTGCAATATCGTAAACCGGTGCCATCCCGCGCCAGTGAAATGCCATAACACGACTGTCCGGATTGTTTTTCTGGTATAAATCTACCAGTAATGTAGCGCACAGCGGCCCCTGCACAAGCAGCCCTGGATATAGCTCCTGCTGAGTAGCATATTCTCGATCAAAATGAATCCGGTGACTGTTAAAGGTCATTGCCGAATAATGTAAAAGCCAAACGGGATCAGGTGTAATGGTCTCACACCAGTCATAATCGAATGCAGCCTTTATATCTCCGGGCTCTCTAATCTCGGGAATGGTTGCCACAGTAGTGGCTTCTTCCCGGTACACCAGGTTTTGCATCTCGCTTACGACCAGCTGCTTGTTGACAAAAAATTCATGCAGCAGCGTAACGAAGATCATGTTTCCACTACGCCCACTTTTGGGCGTGATGGACTCGATGGATTTACGGTGTATTAACGGCTGACCAACTTCATAGGGCGCAAAGACATTCACCTGGCTACTCGCCCACATCCTGCGAGGAAAAGCAAAATTTGGTATAAACCCGCCCCGGATAGGATGGCCGTCCGTCCCAAGTTCGCTGCGTGCTACATTCGGGTTCGCATTAAGCCAATGCGCGAAGGCAGGCATGTCGTTATCAGGCCAAGGCAGTACATGCCTGCCCTCTTCAAGTTGTATTGGATAGCCCAGCACCCCGGCAAGGCCGGTGAGGTCTCGACGATTTACGATTTCGACAGTCTGTTCAGTATTGTCAATGTAGTCCGACCAAGGGTCTTCGGCGGCGGGAATTTCCGAGTTCGTCATAGCTACCCCTCCATTGCTCACAGCGAGTCAAATGCTTTTGTCGCAGAAATGATCTGAAACTCTTTACGAATTGCCGCTGAATGTTCACCAATACGCGGCACAGGCAAAGACGGTACCGCTTGTCCATCGGCGACAACTCCACTGGCAACCAGAGTAATCTCACCGCCGGGCGAGTCTACCGTCACCTCACGTAGTTGCGGATGCGATAATACCGTTGCCAGGTCGTTGAGTCGCCCGTAGGCGATATCGGCTTTCCGCAATGAGAGGCAAACTTTTTCCAAGTCGGATGTCGCAAATTGTTCGTTGATCAATTCATCCAGTGCATTGCGATTTTTGACTCTGTTAACATTGCTGGAAAACAACGTGTCGTGTGCCAGTTGGGGGAGCTGCAGAACCTCTTTACAAAATACTAGCCACTCGCGTTCATTTTGGATTGAAAGTACTATCTGTCCGCTATCTCCCACATGAAAAGCTCCGTACGGGGCAATACTTGGATGCTTTATTCCGAGACGCGCTGGTGCCTGGTTGCCGTATTTTTGATGCAATAACGGTACATTCATCCAGTCGGTGATGACGCCAAAAAGTGATGTTTTTATATGGGTTCCTCTGCCGTGCTTAGCACGTGCCAGCAACGCTCTGAGGATGGCGCTATAAGCTGCCATGCCCGCTGCAATATCACAAATAGACACGCCTACACGAGCTGATTCGGCCTCAGTGCCGGTCACTGCGGTTAATCCACTCTCAGCCTGCACCAGTAAATCATAGGCCTTTAGGTCTGCATACTCACCATGTTCGCCATAACCAGAAATACTGCACATCACCAGGCCGGGGTTGACGGTTTTTAGCTCTGTATAACCTAAACCAAGCTTGTCGACTGCGCCGGGCTTCAGGTTCTGAATGAAGACATCGGCCTGCTTAAGCAGCAGCAGCAAAAGAGCTTTATCATCGGCCCTTTTCACATCCAGGCATAGAGACTCTTTTCCCCGGTTTAACCATACAAAATAGGCACTTTCACCTTTAACGACATGATCGTAATTTCGGGCGAAGTCGCCTTCTTCGCGTTCAATTTTGATCACCCGGGCGCCAGCCTCGGCCAATAGATTACTGGCATAAGGCGCTGCAACAGCTTGCTCAAGCGCGACAATCAGATAACCTTCAAGATCTGCCAAAAACTTATCCCCCAGCTACTTAATTACTATCGACGCACGCGTGACAGTTCGTTGTGCTGACTGTGAAAGAGCACTCTCAATTTCGTCCATGGTAAAATCGGCATCCAGAAGAGACTCGAATGGATACTTGTTTTTATTGGCAACCAAAAAGTCTAATGACTTTTTCAGGTACCAGGGATTGTATCGCAATACCGGAATAATTCGAACGTTGTGACGAGTCAGCAAGCCGGGATCAAAATCTACCAGCTTGCCTGGGCTGACATTACCCATGGTGACAAAACGTCCTCCGGGCCTTGCCAGCTCAAATCCTTCCGCAAAAGCTGCAGGCACTCCGGCCACCTCCATTACCATGTCCGCACCTAAACCATTGGTTAGCTCTTGTACCCGTTCGATCCGTGCCTGTTTGCTTGCATAGATATTCATATCGATGAGATGATCAGCGCCAAATCGGCTTGCCATTTCAAGCCGACTCTCCACCGCATCAATCACAATTACGGTGGCCCCCTTTTCCTTGGCGACTGCTGCCGCATTAATACCCAGGCCACCGGCGCCCTGAATTACCAGGGTTTCGCCATAGGTGAGTTCGGCCTGATCAATACCGAAAAATACCTGTGACAATGCACAGTTGGCACTGGCCGCTTCTCGATCAGAAACCTCATCAGGAACCTTATAGAAATACTGGTCTGGATGGATATAGTAGTGACTGGCAAAGGTGGCATGAAAGTGTGGCGCTTCCTCCGGCTGTAGGCTCCAATATCGGTAGGCATGGGTGCAAAGATTAAATTGTCCGTGCTGACAGGGGTTACATTTTTTGCAAGCGATAAAATAAGTGGCCACAATGCGGTCACCTGCTTGTATCGGCGTGCCGGCATGATCCTCAGTCACCCCTTCTCCAAGCTCAACAATAGCGCCAACCATTTCATGACCCAGACCGCCGCTTTTTTTGGAGGGATGGTGCCCACACCAGATATGCACTTCCGAACCGCAGACATTGCTGCGCAATACTTCCACGACCACGGCACCTGGTCCCGGCAGCGGAATATCATATTCCTGAAACTCGAGTTTTTCAGGTTCTGTCATTACGGCAATTCGGCCTTTAGTCATCTGTTTCACCTCGTGAAATTGCTTTTCCTGTATTTCCTATCTGGATAAATAATCGTTAACGCATAACGAATGGGTTTGGAACCTCATCGGCTGTCGATATCCAAATACTCTTGGTTTGTAAGTATTCGTAGATTGCTTCAATACCGTTTTCACGACCAATGCCGCTTTGCTTGAATCCGCCAAAAGGCGACATAAAACTTACTGCGCGGTATGTGTTCACCCAGACCGTGCCAGCACGTATAGCCTTGGAAACCTGCAATGCCCGTTTAATATTTTCAGTCCACACACCGGCCGCCAATCCGAAGTCAATGTCGTTGGCAATTTCGATGGCTTCATCCTGATCCTTAAATGGTATGACCGACAGCACCGGGCCAAAAACTTCTTCCTGGGCAATTCGCATTTTGTTGTTAACATTGGTAAAAATTGTTGGTTCGACAAACCAACGACTGCCCCCACATTCTGGCCTGTCTGCCGCTTTGCCGCCCAGCACCAGCGTGGCACCTTCGTTCTTTGCAATTTCGATGTATTGCAGGATCTTCTCGTATTGCCCCGGGGTGGTCACTGGGCCAATCTGGGTGTCAGTGCTCATGGGGTCACCCATGCGTGCGGTTTCAGCAAGTGCAATTAAGGCGTCCACAAATTGGTCATGGATACCTTCCTGTATCAGTAGACGGGACCCCGCCAGGCAGGTTTGTCCGGTAGCAGCAAAAATACCTGACACCACACCTTTAACCGCATTTTCGATATTGGCATCGTCAAACACAATATTCGGTGATTTACCTCCCAACTCCAGAGTGACCGGCTTAATCTGGGATGAAGCAGCTTGGTAGACTGCACGGCCACCAGCATCGCCTCCAGTGAAGGCAACCTTCGCTACTTTGGGGTGACTGACCAGTGATGATCCAACAGGGTCGCCATATCCGGTAACTACGTTGAAAACGCCCTTTGGAAATCCTGCTTGCTCCACCAGTTTGGCAAACAATAAGGTGGAAGCCGAGGTGTGTTCTGAGGGCTTTACCACCAGGGTGTTGCCGGCAGCCAGTGCTGGTGCCATCTTCCAAACCAACAGCAGCAACGGTGAGTTCCACGGCATAATGGCCGCAACCACACCAAGAGGTTCGTGCTGGGTAAAATTAAAACAATCCGGCTTGTCTACCGGAATCACCGCGCCCTGTATCTTGTCCGCCAAGCCGCCGTAGTAGTAAAACCATTGCGGCAGGTAGCGCATTTGCCCCAGCATTTCGGTAATCAGCTTGCCATTATCCTTAACTTCGGTGGTAGCCAGTTCTTCCGCATTTTCGGCAATCAGATCGCCCAGGGTGTGCAGCAACGCACCCCTTGCTGTGGGATTCATGTCGGCCCACTCACCGGTGTACGCCGCCTGGTAGGCCGCCTCCACCGCGTCGTTTACATCGCTTATGTCGCAAAGGGGGATGTTTGCCCAGGGCTGATTTGTATAAGGGTTAACCGATTGGAAGAATTCACCGCCGGCGGCTGAACGCCATTCACCATTGATAAAAACTTCAAATGCCGTTAAATCGTTCATAGAATTACCTTATTATAAATAACAAGTGGTGCTCTTGTGCGCCGTGCTAACAGCCCCATATCCATCATGGATTAATAAGAGCGCGGCATTCCCAGTACATGCTCACTGAGAAAGGCCAGAATCAGGTTGGTAGAAATGGGTGCAATTTGGTACAGACGTGTTTCACGCAGTTTGCGTTCCACATCATACTCTTCGGCCATACCATAGCCGCCGTGGGTTTGTAGACAGGTATCTCCCGCCGCCCAGGACGCCTCTGAAGCCAGCATTTTGGCCATATTGGCCTCAGCTCCACAATTATCCCCGGCGTCGTACATACTAGCCGCTTTTTGCACCATCAATTCTGCGGCTTCTGCCTGCGCATAGCCGCGTGCGATTGGAAACTGGACACCCTGATTTTGGCCAATTGGCCGTCCAAACACCTGCCTTTCATTGGCGTAGTTACAAGCTGTTTTGGTAAACCAGCGTGCATCACCAATACATTCGGAGGCAATTAGAATTCGCTCGGCGTTCATACCTGACAGTATGTACTTGAAGCCCTTGCCCTCTTCACCGATCAGATTTTCTGCCGGCACCGGCACATTGTCAAAGAACAATTCGGTGGTGGCATGGTTAATCATTGTGCGGATGGGTCGAATAGTCATGCCCTGCTGCCTGGCCTGTTCCATATCGACAATAAACACCGACAGGCCCTCAGTTTTTTTCTTGACCTCACTGAGCGGAGTCGTGCGTGCCAGTAGAATCATCAGATCGGAATGTTCCGCTCGAGAAATCCAGACTTTTTGTCCGTTTACAATATAATTATCACCATCACGGACCGCCATGGTGGAAATACTGGTGGTATCAGTCCCGGCGGTGGGTTCTGTCACAGCAAAAGCCTGCAAGCGATGTTTTCCGCTGGCAATGCCCGGCAGGTATTGCTGCTTCTGTTTCTCACTGCCATGGCGAAGTAACGTACCCATGATGTACATCTGGGCATGGCACGCTCCTGCATTGCCACCAAATTCATGGATGGCTTTCATAATTTCCGCCGCAATGGAAAGAGAGAGGCCACTACCTCCATATTGCTCTGGAATGAGGCAAGCTAAAAGACCTGCGTCAGTCAGTGCCTGGACAAATTCACCTGGATACTCGCGCTCCCGATCCTTCGCACGCCAGTACTCCCCCGGAAAGTCATTGCAAATCTGCAAGACAGTATTGCGAACCTGATCAATAGTTTCTCGCTGATTACTCGACATATCTCTAACCGCTTTTGATGGGTTACGTAGTGGCGCAGTAGGGAGGGTATATAGCCTGCTGAGCCAAGCTCATGTTTTAAATTTCTCTGCCAACGGTAAGCGATACAGCCTATATATGCTATGCCTTTACAGGTATAGTTGATATATCATATATGATATATTTAATGTCCTCGAAAAAATGGTAGATTTCCTGTTATGAATGTAAAACAACTCCGCTTTATTTCGGTGATTGCTGAGTGCGGGAGTGTTTCTCAGGCCGCCATTTCACTGGCAATTCCTCAGCCTAATCTGAGTCGTCAATTGAATAAGTTTGAAGAAGAGCTGGGCGTTCAGTTGTTTCACCGCCATGGTCGCGGTGTCACTCTTACCCTGGCGGGCGAGAGGTTTTTATACCACACCAAGGCGGCACTTAAGCATATTGAAAATGCAGAAAAAGAGCTGCAGTCCTTGGTTGCACAACCTCAGGATATAACAGTTATTGGTTTTCCGCCCACCGTAGCGCGACTGCTAAGTGTCCCCTTGGCGATGAAGTTCCAACAGGTTTTCCCGTTGGCACATCTGCGTATCGAGGAGGCCTACAGCGGTTTGCTGTTGGAGTGGCTTGGTATCGGAAAAGTCGATATTGCCGTTATTTACAAAGGGCCAAACTCGACAAATATACTGGGTGACAAACTGACTACTGAGCGCTTATACCTTGTCGGTTCAAAAGGCAGCCACATCAGTGCGCTGCCAGAAATTTCTGGTCATGAGCTCGCCAAACTGCCACTAATACTCCCGACCCATCCCCATGGGCTGCGGCGACTACTTGAACAAAAGGCGCAGCAGGCAAAGATTACACTTAATGTCACCATGGAAATCAATGACCTCAGAGCAACATTGGCTTTAGTGGGGTCCAGGGATGCTAACATTTACACCATACTTCCCTATAACGCCGTGCGTGAAGAAATCGACAAAGGCCAATTAACCGTAAGCAAAATAGTTCAGCCTGCCGTAAGCCGCTCCCTGATATTGGCATCGACCAGCCACAAACCTACGTCTGCGACAACGCGAAAAGTGTTAAAAATGGTCCGCGAACTTAGTGACGACCTGCTTATCGAAGGCATTTAGCCAAGACCAAAAATTATTTTTTAATGACAGTAATTATGATGAGAATCAACAGTGGGAAAAATGATAGTGGGAACTGATACTACACCCTCATTGAGCGAACAGCTCATTACACTTATTCGCAATAAACCGGTCACCAATAATGACCTGGAACAAGCGGCACTCTTCGCCCTGGATGGCATTGCCAACGCCATTGGTGGCCAGAACAGTATTCCAGGTAAAAAACTGCTTGCCTGGCAGAGCTCTCAAGGCCAGGATGCTGGGCGGCTCGCATTTGTTATGGGAGGGCTTACTCATATACTCGAGATTGATGATTTGCATCGTGCCTCAGTTGTGCACCCGGCCTGTGTGGTCATACCGGCAGCTTATGCGATCGGGCGGCGAGAGAATGCCGATGGTAAAGCATTTTTAACCTCAGTATTGCACGGCTTTGAAGCCGCCTGCGTGGTAGGAATGGCGGTGGGGCCTGCGCATTACCGTGTCTGGCACAATACTGCCACCTGTGGCCCCTACGGTTCTGCTGTCGCTGCTGCGTATTTGTTAAAATTGAATGAGTCAGAGACCGTTCACGCTTTTGGGAATGCCGGCTCCCAATCTTCAGGTTTGTGGCAATTTCTGGAAACGGGCGCCATGACCAAGCATCTGCATGCTGGGCGCGCTGCCGAATCCGGAGTTATAGCCGCCGACCTTGCAGCGCTGGGTTTTACAGGGCCACCCAAAATTCTCGAAGGGGAAAAGGGGTTTTTTGCGGGTGCCTGTCCCGATGCCATTCCAGAGAACATCACTCGTGGAGCAGGCGAGGCCTGGCAGCTCCTGCAGACGTCGATCAAGCCCTGGCCTTGCTGCCGACACACTCACGCAGTGATCGATGCGGCTCTGACATTGCGGAATCAAATTGACGCTATAGATATTGAATCCTCTATTGAGAGCATTCAAATTAATACCTATCAGGCCGCTGTCGATGTTTGTGATCGCCTTCATCCCAACTCAGAATATGAGGCAAAGTTTTCGCTGTATCACACGGTGGCCATAGCCTTGTTGACTGGAGAGGTGGGCTTTGCTTCCTTTAACGAAGAAGCGCGGACTGTGAGCCGCAAGTTACGCGAGCGAGTAACCGTGGTGGTTGACAGTAAAGTGCACAATGCCTACCCAGCCGCTTTTGGCGGCGAAGTGATTATTCATCTGCGCAGCGGCGAGGTGCTGACCCTGCACAAGCGTAACGCCAAGGGCGACCCCGAGGCACCGCTGAGCCGCGATGAAATGATCGATAAAGCTGATTTCCTGCTCCGTTATGGCGGCGTTAAAGAACCTTCAGTATTTATCGAATCTATTCTGGCAACAGCGCAAGGCGGCCCGCTCCCAAAATTGCCGTTCTGTCCGTAAGCAATGAACCAGAGGGTTGCTCACATAAAGTATATTGACTGCATCAACCCCGGTGACTACTGGCTCTCTACGTAAATAACTTAGCATAGGTCTTTCGTAATTCCACCTTGCGCACCTTACCCGTGCCGGTGAGGGGGAGGTTATCTACAAATATCACCCGCTTGGGCATCTCAAAACCAGCCAGGTATTGTTTGCAATGAGCAATCACTGTCGCTTCATCAAATTCGACTCCGGGAGCCAACTGCACACAGGCGCACACCACTTCTGACCATTTAGGGTGGGGGACGCCAAAGACTGCAGCTTGCTCAATGCCCCCCAGGCTGAGCAGTGCCTGCTCCACCTTC
Organism: Pseudomonadota bacterium; assembly: GCA_030591305.1. The sequence goes on along the minus strand of JAUVBI010000007.1, from coordinate 14,397 downwards.
GTCGAGGACACGTTCTCGCCGCCAGATTTGATGATGTCTTTTTTACGGTCCACAAACAATAACTGGCCCTCGTTGTCGATCAGCCCCAGGTCCCCGGAGTGGTGCCAGCCAAACATACTCGCTTCGGCGGTGGCCTCGGGGTTTTTGTAGTAGCCCTTCATGGCCTGGGGGCCGCGCCAGCAAATTTCCCCGATCTCCCCGGGCGGACACTCGTTACCCTGATCATCGATCACCGCCTGATCCACAGTCGCGACTGGTACGCCCCAATAATTACCTTCGCCAAGTTCGGTAGCACTTTGGTCGTAAAAAATACAGGCAGAAGGCGCAAACTCAGTTTGGCCACTGCCCAGGTGTATTTTACAGCCAAATATTTTCCTAATTTGGTTGAGCGTGTCAGCATCTATGGGGGCCATGCCGTAGATGCCGGTAGTAAACGAGGTAAAGTCCCTGTCACGGATATCGGGCAGCATCAACAGCATGCGCCACATCATCGGTAGCAGGGACATACTATCAACCTTTTCTTCCTCTATTGTATTGGTGACAGTAACGGCGTCAAAAGCAGCGTGGATTACAAGGGTGCCGCTCATCTGCAGAGTGCCGTACGCCAAAGCCAGGGCCGCACAGTGGAACATGGGCAGGATAATCAGGTGCGGCGCGAAGCGGGGAGTGGCGATCGCCAGGGGGCCGGTAAGGCTGGCCATGTAAAGTGCCAGGTGGGAAGTCTCCACTGCCTTGGGGCGGGAAGTGGTGCCGCTGGTGTAGATCATGTGGGCGGTATCGCGGTCATTGATAATTATGTCTTCAAGCTCATCGATGGTCTGATTCTGGATAAGTAAATCCAGTGCCACGTTTGACTTGCCTGCGTCTGCACCTATGGCGATGGTCAGATTAATTTTAGCCAGGCCCGCACTGCAACCCAGGACCAGGTTTTCCAACTGTGGCTCATAGACAATGGCAGAGGATTCGCTGTGCTCCAGGTTGTAACGTATGTCGTCCAGATTTTGGTGAAAGTTAATGGGCACGCACACAATACCGGCCTTGTAACAGGCAAACAGCACTGTTAACAGGTCCCGTTGATTAGCGGAAAAGAGCGCGAGCTTGTCGCCCTGCTGCATTCCTTTAGAGCGCAGGCCACGAGCCAGTTGATTAACTCGCTGATTGAAATCGCGGTAACTGGTTTCGCGACGCTGGCCGTTGGGGTAATCCACCATCGCCATGCGATCGCCGCTATCCCGGGCGCGGCGACGCAGCAGGTCGCCCATGGCCACGCGTTCGATCAAGTTGTGGTTTAAAATGTCATTGTTCATTCACACTTTCTCCTATTTGGTTTATAGGCTTAACGGCGTCCAGTTTTATATTATGTTTACCCAGTTGAGTGCATAAAGTATTTTTCTACGATTTTAATTATTCGTTGGCAACCACCTGGGCCAACAACTGCTTCGCTTTGACCTGGTCACCGGCTTTTACATTGATGACTTCAACCACGCCGTCGACATCTGCGCGTAGAGGGTGCTCCATCTTCATTGCTTCCATGAGCAGCAGGGTATCCCCCTGTTGCACATTTTCGCCTGATTCCACCAGCACGTTAACAATGACGCCATCCATTACCGCAGTAATGCGGCCATCACCATCACCCTGGGCACTGGCAGCGGCCCTGCGGGATCGATCTTCAATGCATATGTCTCCGTCTGGAGTTGAAAAGTACAAAGTGTCTCCCCGTAGGGCAAGCCATGCTGTGCGACGTACGCCATCAAGTTCATACACACAGTGATTGTCAGCCACTTCGATCAGACAGAGTTCTACTACTTGTTCGGCGACTGTCGCGCTGCAGTGTAAGCCCTGGCTAGAGCTTTTCACTTGCAGGGACACTTCGACTTCACAGTCTGCCGCACCCAACTGGAAAGTGCTTTGGGGGTGAAGCAAGCTGCCCCAACGTTGATTGGTGATGTCGTGGTTATGAGCTATTGCCGAGTGCTCCTGCAGTAAGGCAGCGGCGAGAGTCCAGTGTTCTGCTTTCAACTGCAAAGAGTGCATGGACTCATCTTGGATAAAATCATTGGTCAAAAATGCGGTAGTGGCTTCACCTGCGCGAAAAACAGGGTGGGCAATCACACGACTTAGAAAATGGCGATTGTTTTTAACACCCAGCAAGGCAGAATTTTCCAGCATGCGCCACAAGCGGCGGCGCGCATCTTCACGGTTTTCGCCGTAGGCAATCAGCTTGGCGAGCATGGGGTCATAGTGTGGAGTAACCGTCATGCCATTGCTGAGCATATGATCGGCGCGCAGATGTTCGCCCTCGGCACAGTGCCAGAGTTCTACAGTGCCGGTTTGTGGTAAGAAGTTATGGCGAGGATCTTCGGCGTAGAGTCGCACTTCAATGGCGTGTCCTTTAAGTGAAATTTCTTCTTGCTTCAGTGGCAGTGTTTCGCCATTTGCCACTTTGAGTTGCCATGCCACCAGGTCGGTGCCGGTGATCAGTTCCGTTACTGGGTGTTCCACCTGCAGGCGCGTGTTCATCTCTAAAAAGTAAAAATTGCGGGTGTGGTCCACCAAAAACTCTACAGTGCCTGCGCCTACATAATCACAGGCCTTGGCGGTACGTACAGCCGCCTCACCCATGGCCTGTCGAAGCGGCTCGTCCAGAAAGGGTGATGGTGCTTCCTCCACCACTTTCTGGTGACGGCGCTGGATGGAGCAATCCCGTTCGCCCAGGTAAACGCAGTTTCCGTGCTTGTCGGCAAACACCTGAATCTCAATATGGCGTGGTTCGACAATGGCTTTCTCCAGAATTAGTTCACCATTGCCGAAAGCATTTTCGGCTTCCGAACGTGCCGAACTGAGCAACTCATGCATATCTGCCTTATCGTTGACAATGCGCATACCGCGACCACCACCACCGGCGGCAGCCTTGATCATTATCGGGTAACCAATGGCGGCGGCAGCCGTGATAAGTGCAGTATCGCTTTGATCTGCCTCGTTGTAACCAGGAATGCAGGGCACTCCTGCATCGATCATGGCGATCTTGGCCTGACGCTTGTTGCCCATCATGTTCATGGCGTGGGAAGAGGGGCCAATAAAGGTGATTCCTGCCTCGGTACAGTCGTCAACAAAATCTGGATTTTCTGACAGGAAACCGTAGCCCGGGTGGATGGCATTGGCGCCACTGCATTTTGCAGCAGCCAATATTGCTTCAATATTGAGGTAGGATTTGCCCACTTCGGCTGGGCCAATACACACTGCCAGATCGGCATTCTGTACGTGCAGAGAGTTACGATCTGCCTCACTATAGACAGCAACAGTACGGTAACCCATGGCTTTAGCCGTACGGATCACACGTAAGGCAATTTCACCACGATTGGCGATCAAAACGGTATCAAAAGATTGCATACTTTTTACTCTGCCCACTTGGCTTTACGTTTTTCTACAAAAGCCAGCGTGCCTTCGGGGCCTTCGCCCTGAGTGATTGCATCACTGAAACTATGAGCGGCACTGTCTAGCAGTTCTTCCAGCTCGACCTGACCTACCGATAACAGCAAGCGCTTGGTAACTGCATTGGCCTCAGGTGCACATTGTTTGACTTGCGCCAAGGCTTCATCAATTTGTTGTTGAAGCTCTTCTTCTGTGTTCGCTACGCTGTGCACGATGCCAATTTCCCGTGCCTGCTCGGTATTTAACTTCTGGTTAAATAGAGCCAGGCGGCGAGCCTGGGTTAGACCAACCCTTGCTACCACAAAGGGTGCAATTTGTGCGGGCGGCAACCCCAGGCTGGTTTCCGGTAGGGCAAAACGGGCACTGGTATGCGCAATGGCCAGGTCGGAAATACAGGCGAGACCAAAGCCGCCGCCCATCACTGCACCTTCCAGTACCACAATAACTACCTGGGGTGCGCGGTTGGCCTGTGAGATCATGCGTCCGAACTGACGGTTAACATTAAAGAATATATCGCCATCGCTGGTGGAGGCATCTTGATTCCCGCTGGAGAAATCCTTGATATCACCGCCGGCGCAAAAGTGACCTTTGGCACCACGCAACACCACGGCACGTATCGCGCGATTGCTCTCAATCGCTTCGAAGCAGGCCATCAACTCGTTCACCATGACGAGATTCATGGCGTTGCGCGCCGCGGGGCGGTTGAGGGTGATAAACAGCGCGTGGTCACGCTGCTCTGTCAAAAGGGTTTCGCACTGCGGTAAGCTCATTTTCTAACTTCCTTTACTTGTTGATGTTGTCATTATTTTTTTCTGGGCAGGGTGCCCATCAGCTTGCAGATAACGCCTAGCATTACCTCGTCGGCGCCGCCTCCAATGGATGCCAGGCGGCTGTCACGGTAGGCGCGCGATACAGTGTTGTCCCACATATAGCCCATGCCACCCCAATACTGCAGGCAGCTGTCACTCACTTCACGAGACAGACGGCCACATTTCAGCTTGACCATAGAGGCCTTCATGGAAACATCTTCTCCGTGGATATAGCCTTCTACCGCATCGTAAGTCAGAGCGCGCAGGAGCTCTACTTCGGTTTGTAGTTCAGCCAGACGAAAATGCACTACCTGATTGTCGAGTATTGATCTTTTAAAAACATTTCGTTGGCGAGTGTACTCGATAGTACTCTGAATGACGTTTTCCAGGCCTTTGAGCGCAAGGGCCGCAGCGAACAAACGCTCTTCCTGGAACTGAATCATCTGGTAGGTAAAGCCAGCTCCCTCCTCACCGATCAGATAACGCTGAGGTACACGCACGTCATCAAAAAAGATTTGCGCGGTGTCGGAGGAGTGCATGCCCAGCTTGCTGAGGCGCTCGGAGAAACTAATGCCAGGCAGGTTGGAGGGCACCACAATCAGAGATTTATTCTGGTGGGGATTGTCATCGCTGGTGTTGGCAAGCAGGCAGAAAAAGTCTGCCTGAGTGGAGTTAGTGATCCACATCTTGGTGCCATTGATAATGTAGTCGTCGCCATCTTTTTTGGCGGTGGTTTTAATTGCAGCTACATCGGAGCCGGCCTGGGGCTCACTCACCGCAATGGAAACTACCATGTCACCAGAAATAGCCGGGGCCAGGAAATCGCGGCGTAGCTCATCACTGCCAAATTTGGCCAGAGCCGGGGTAGACATGTCGGTTTGTACGCCTATAGCCATGGGCACACCACCGCAGTTGATGCGGCCCAACTCTTCGGAGAAGACAATCTGGTAGCTGTAGTCGAGGCCCATACCGCCGTACTCTTCCGGCTTGCAAATACCGAGCAGACCCAGATCGCCCATTTTCTTGAACAATGTTTTAGCCGGGAAAATACCTTCTTTCTCCCACTCGTCTACAAATGGGTTGATTTCTTTTTCCACAAAAGAGGCTGTGGTGCGGCGGATTTCATTGTGTACATCGGTAAAGCGCATAACGGTGTTTCCTAATAGTTGTTGCCTAAAGGCGTGGTACGCCAAAGGTGCTGGTGCGCAGCGGACGTTGGCTGGCCTGGTGGCAAATGTCCAGCAGGAAACCCAGTAACTGACGGGTGTCGCGTGGATCGATCAAACCGTCATCCCATAGTCGCGCGGTGCAGGCCAGAGATGAGGATTGGGATTCCAGGAAATTTGCAGTTTCGGACTCGAGATGATCCAGGGCTTTTTCATCTACAGTACCGTTTCTTTGCATTTTGGCTTCGGTGACAATGCGAAGTACCTGGCCAGCCTGGGCTCCGCCCATAACGGCTGTTTTACTATTGGGCCAGGCGAAAATAAAGCGAGGATCAAAGCCACGGCCACACATGGCATAGTTGCCAGCGCCGTAGGAACCTCCGATCACGATGCTGAGTTTGGGCACCTGAGCGTTAGCTACGGCCTGAATCATTTTCGAGCCGTGCTTAATAATGCCACTGCTTTCTGATTCCGTGCCCACCATAAAGCCCGTGGTGTTGTGCAAAAACAAAATTGGGATATTGCTCTGTTCACATAGCTGAATAAATTGGGCAGCTTTGGTAGCACCGTTTGCTGTAATCGGGCCGTTGTTGCCAATAATACCTACTGTAGTGCCTTCAATGAAAATATGGCCGCAGACAGTTTGCATGTCGTATTCATTTTTAAAATCCAGGAATTGGGAACCATCACTAATACGAGCAAGAATTTCGCGTACATCGTAGGGTTTTTTTGCATCTGCGCTTACTACGCCTATCAACTCGCTTGGCGGATAGATTGGCTCCTTAAATGGCTTTTTTACTGCCAGAGGCAATTGCTCATTCCAGGGAATGGTAGCCATTATTTCACGGGCGATACGAATGCCGTCGGCATCGTTCTCGGCCAGGTATTCACCTGTCCCAGCAACACCTGTGTGCATCTCGGCACCGCCCAACTCTTCGTCAGTGGCCACTTCCCCCGTGGCAGCTTTCAATAAGGGTGGCCCGGCCAGATACATGGTGGCCTGATTGCGCACCATCACCGTGTAGTCGGACAAGCCGGGTTGATAGGCGCCGCCGGCAGTGGCGCTGCCGTGTACTACTGTAATCTGGGGAATGCCTGCGGCAGACATGCGCGCCTGGTTGGCAAAACCGCGGCCACCTGGCGCAAAGGTATCAGCGACGTATTTCAGATTGGCACCACCACTTTGCGCGAGAGTGACAAGGGGAAGTTTGTTTTCCATGGCAACCTGCTGCACGCGCAGACCCTTGTCCAAACCGATAGGCGTAATGGTTCCGCCTTTCACCGCAAAGTTATCAACGCGAACGATACAGCGTACGCCAGAAATGTAACCAATTCCGCTGATATTGCCAGCTCCTGCGCCAGTTCCATCAACGTCATCGTACATCTTGTAGCCGGCCAGAGAGGACAACTCCACAAACGTTGTACCCGGATCCAGTAAGCGCGCCAAACGTTCACGAGGCAGCAGCATGCCGCGCTTGGCATAACGCTCTTTTTTCTTTTCTGCAGTGTCGTTGACCAACTTTTCCACATCGCGAAAGCTGTTGATATGGTTGAGCATAGATTCCGCATTTTGGGCGAACTCTTCTGAGTTCACATCAATTATGGATTCAATTACAGACATAACTCATTTCCTTCTCAAGGTTGTTCAGGGAAAGAATATTCAACAAAAAATTTCACGAGCTTCCTGAGGGCTGGCGATGCTGCAACCGGCATCTTCGGCAACTTTTACCAAGGCCTCAATCAGTTGGCCGTTGCCAGTGGTACGCTCTCCATTCGGCAGGTAGAACGTGTCCTCCACTCCGGTGCGAAGATTGCCACCCAGTTCTGCTGTTTTCTGGTGCACGGCCCAGATTTCCTGACGACCAATCACCGTGGTTTGCCAGGGGGAGCCGGGCTTTATGTATTTCAGCAGCAGCGGTAGCAAGTCAGGATCAGCGGGCATTCCGGACGCCACGCCCATCACTAGGTTGTAGTCAGCACGATCAATCATGCCCACATCCTGGTACATACCCACCGAGCGGACAATGCCTATATCAAAACACTCGAACTCAGGACGTGTACCGGTTTCCTTCATAACTTCGAGGATTTCCTCAATTTTTTCCACGGTGTTTTCAAACAGCGTAGGTGGCCAGGCCCAGGTTCCGTTGGAGCGGGCTTTCAGGTAGTTGAGGCTACCAGCGTTGAGCGCAGCGATTTCGGGTTTTCCGGATCGCAAACAGGCGATTGGACCATTTTGGCTGCGACCGATGACACCCGTGGTGAAGTTGAGGATTACACCCGGGCAAGCTTCGCGAATGGCATCGGCTATGGCGCAGGCCACTTCGGGCTCCCAGCACGGCAGATGGCCCTGACCCTGCTCCTGATTGCGGAAGTGGATATGCATGCAACTGGCGCCGGCATCATAGGCCTCGCGGGCGGATTCCGCCATTTGTGCCACCGAAACAGGAACAGGGTACTGTTTGGGGTCGGTGAGTACGCCGGTGATAGAACAGGTGATTATGGTTTTGTCAGACATTGGGAATTCCTTCTGTATAGTTAAATAGCCTCAGCGCGACTGGGCTAATGGTGGCAGACGATGTAAATTAGTCATGGAACTATTATAGTGATTTGATGATTGAATTGGCTTTGTAGAAAGTGACAATAGTTCGGGATTTGTGGACAAAAGCAATCTGCATCACAAAAAAGACAGCTCAACTGCCAGGTCCTTCCCGCAGCAATGAAATAACCGCTGGCCATGACTAGTAATGGTGTGACCTGGAAGCTGAATCAGGCCAGAGAGCTACGAAATTCAATTGGGGTAATTTTCTGCCACTGCTTGAAGGCCTTGGTAAAGGAACTGTGGTCTGTATAGCCCAGCAACAGCGCCACCTCCAATATCGATAGATCGCTATTACGCAAATGTAGTAGTGCCATTTGACTGCGAGCCTCCTGCAAAAGGGAGTGAAAGTGGGTACCCTCGGCATGCAGGCGACGCTGCAGCGTGCGGCGGGTCATGTGCAGCTCATCGGCGATCAAGGATGCATTGGCCTTTTGCAGTGGCAATAGCGCTATAATTTTCTTCTTAACCTGCACGGTAATGGAATTGCTCTTACCCAGCGCCTGTATTAATTGCTGTGCATCGCCACACACCCGCTTTCGCATATCACTGTCGGCGTGAACAAAGGGGAGGCTCATCCACTGCTTGCTGAAATGGATGCTACTAAAGGGTTCATCGAAGTCGATGTTTTCCCCCAGCATTTCATGCAACAGGGTCAAATCTTCAGGTTCAGGGTAGCTAAAGCACACTTTGATAGGCGGATGATACTCCGCAAGCTCGAACTTGGACATCGAGATCAGGCCACCTATCTTGGCATCAATAAGCTGGCGATTTTTTGCAAACTCCTCGCAGTGAGGGTGTAAATACAGGGCCGCGCTATTATCGAGATCGATGAATTTTATTTCGCCAAGGTTGTAGCCGATATGGCCGTAGGATATGGCTGTCTCTATGCCTTCGCCGATTGTTCGGCTAAACATGGAAATATAGCCAAGCAAACCAAAGCTTTTTGGCTTGATATTAGCCGCCACATGGAGGCCAATGTCCTCGATAGGGGTCACTTCAGATGCGGCTGAAAACATGTCCATCATTAATGATACGGGCAAATAGCTGTCTCTATCAAAAAGCTGGTCGGGAGCCATACCGACTTTCTGCAGAATGGCGGCACGGGGGATACCCAGGCCTTCTATGGTCTCCAGCACGGTCTCGATATATGCGCCGACGACAGTCCAGCTGTCATTAATGGGCGACTTATTTAGCATCGTGTCGCTTTTGACCAAGCTTTTGTCCCAAAATACCAAGCTTGGCATACTCTAATAAAGTACCGTTTAGATCGTTTTTCATGATTTGCATTTTGCATTTTGCATTTTGCATTTTGCATTGGATTTCAATATTGTGCCTGTCGGATGAAATTGTCGATCACAGCAGTATAGTGCGTTTAGCCGACTTAGAAGGAAGATTTTTTGTGTTTATTAAAAATTAAGTGTTAATAATTAGGAGTATGACATGGACCCAAAAATTAGAAAAAAAAGATTGTTTAATAAATCTCTCGCAACCCTTGGCTTGGCTCTTACCGCCAGCTCTGTAGCGCCTCTGCTTCAGGCCCAGGTTCTCGAAGAGGTTCTTGTAACTGCCACAAAGCGGGCCATGGGCCTGCAGGACGTCCCTATCGCAATATCGGTGATGAGCGGCGACAACATCGAGGCCATGGGAATGAAGAATCTGGAAGACGTGGTCGTCTATATGCCCAATGTACATGTTAGTGAGTCTGCGGGTGCCTCACAGATCTATATCCGTGGTGTGGGCTCAGCCAATAACTACGGCTTCGAGCAGTCAGTTGGTACCTTTATCGACCTGGTCTACTTCGGGCGCGCCCGCAATGCCCGGGCCGCATTCCTTGATGTTGAGCGGGTCGAGGTGCTAAAAGGGCCACAATCGACTCTGTTCGGAAAGAACACTGTCGCCGGCGCCATCAATATCACTTCCCGAAAGCCCACCGATGAGTTTGAAGCCTATGTTGAGGGCAGCTACAAGACTGAGGTCGAAGGTTATGGGGTAACAGCGGCCGTATCCGGACCTCTGACTGACAATCTGCGCGGACGCCTGATAGGCAAGGTCTACGAAGACGACGGCTGGATGGATAATTCTGCCCCCGGCGGAGAGGATGGTCCTGCGAGAGATGATAGTGTCGTACGGGGCATTCTGGAGTGGGATGCTACCGAAAACCTGCAAGTGATGCTGAAAGCCGAATATGGCGAATTCAACGTTAAAGGCAGGAGCTACAAGATTATCCAGTCCACCCCGACTGCTAACTATCTGTTCAGTCAGGGCACCAACCCGAATTTTGCAGACACTGTGGGTATTAATGAGAAGCAATCGGTGGATTATCTTCCCGGTAATGCTGATTTCGATGATACAGATTCCACCATTCTGCAGTTGAACCTGAATTATCAGCTGGGGGAACACACGTTGCGTTCCATTACCGCGTATACCGAGTACGAGTTCGACAACTGCATAGACGGCGATTACTCCTCACTGACGTTCCTCGACTCTTGCCGGAACGAAGAACATACCCAGTTCACCCAGGAATTTCTGCTGTCTTCACCGACAGGAGGAACCATTGAATATCTGGCAGGTGTATTCTACCAGGATGCAGATTTGGACCACGACGCGGCCACAAGTCTATACTGGAGCGGTCTGCCACCAGTAGAGCCAGTGTTGTTGGGCGCAGTCGGAGGCTTGCCCTCCGGCTCACTGGATACAGTGTTTTTCAATAACTTTGAACAGAATTCAGAGACCTGGTCCGTCTTCGCCTCTGTTACCTGGAATATCACCGATGCCTTTCGGACACAGTTCGGCCTACGTTACTCCGACGATAGCAAGGATGCCCGAAAGAGCCAGATTACAACAAACCCCGGCACGGGAGAACCGGACCCCTTCCTCGCTTTCTTCAACGGTCCGGCGGTACTCGGTTTCGCCGAAGTTTATGAATATGATGAATCCCGTGCTGAAGATCACTGGACCGGCAATATCAATTTCCAGTACGACGTCAATGACGACATTATGACCTACCTGAACTTTTCTAACGGTTACAAGGCAGGTGGCTACGATTCGAGCAATGCCCTTGATCGCTCCCGTGAATTTGAGGATGAATCAGTAGAGTCTATCGAATTTGGCCTGAAGATGAACTTGTGGGAAAATCGGGCCAGGGTCAATATGGCGATGTTCTACACTGAGTACTCTGACCTACAGGTCAGCGGCTACGAAGTGGCAGGATTTATCGTGGGCAATGCAGCGGAGAGTGAGGTCAAGGGACTGGAAGCAGATTTCCAGGTCGCAGCGACCGAGAACTTGACCATTGATGGGGCTTTCGCATACCTGGATACCGAGTACCAGGATTATCCGAATGCGGCCTGCACGGTGGATCAGATCGTTGGTGGCCTCTGTGCAGCCAATGGCGGCTTCCAGGACCTTGCTGGCACGCGCCTGCAGTTTTCTCCTGAGTTGTCCGGTCATATTGGTGCCAGCTATGACCTGTCGCTGACCGATAGCATCAACCTGTCGTTGCGAGCCGATGCGCTCTTCGCGGACGATCAGGTGATAGCGCCAGACGGAGATTCAAACGTCGACCAAGATTCCTATTGGAAATATAACGCACGTATTGCTCTGCAATCCAGTGATGGCAGCTGGATGCTGGCCGTGGTTGGTAAAAACCTGAGTGATGAAACCACCATCAACTGGGGTAATGACGCAACCCTTGCTGGCTTTGGTCTCGGCTTTGAGAGCGCCTATTTCGGCATGATTGAAGCACCGCGGACGTTTGAATTTCAGGCGCGCTACAACTTCTGATTTCGGGCAGTTCGTACCTGTGCCCACGTCCATCCTTGATGGACGTGGGCACCACTAATTTCTATTGGGGTGACTGGCACTGTGATTCGGTGTTTGAGGAGTGAAATGAGAGAAAGAGAGATGCCAATTCGTACAATAGTCGACTTAATGCGGCTACATGTGGATTTCAGTTGGGCTGCTATTGAATCTTCTTCGTTACTTTGGGCAGGAAAACGCCTTCTCGAAGTCTCACCAAAATCGGAAACGAAGAAACCTGTCATGTCCGTTCCCGGCTTCACCGGACCCGAGGTCACATTGGCCCCGATGACTAAATACCTGCGGAGGGTTGGTTTTGATGCTGAAACCTGGGGAATGGGTACCAACGAGGGCCCCGGGGGTGGCAACGAAAGCCTGGAAAAACAAGTATCTACAATGGGAGAGAAATTAAAAGCCTGGGCAGATCGCAGCGGTGAAAAAGTATCCTTGATTGGCCATTCCCTTGGCGGTATTTATGTACGCGAAGCGGCCCGTATGTTTCCAGACTATGTTGACCGCGTAATCACCCTGGGCACCTCAGCAGATATGACAACCGTCAAAAGCATTCGCTGCGTGAACTCTTGTGTCAGAATTGCCTTGAGTCGAGCGACGGGACGAACAATGACTGAGGCACTTGATCATGACATTGACATTCTGAAAGAACTGCTTGTCCCTCCTCCCGGTATTCCTGTGGTGTCTATATATAGCCCTTTTGACGGAGTGGTCACAGGAAATATAGCAGCAATTCCACCGCAATATTTGGGATCACCAGGCGCCATGCCGCGGGAGAATATAAAAATTGCCGCATCCCACTGCGGTATGACTCTAAACCCAATCGTCCTGCTCGCCATTGCAGACCGATTGATCGAAGATACTGATCGCTGGGAACCCTTTGATGCCAAACGATATTTCAACGGCGTTGGCAGCGGGGCATTTTTGAAGGCTTTTTATCCTGGATCCAACGAAGCGAACATTCCCACATGAACTGTCAAAAAGGATATAGCATTAGCGAGAAGCGGGCCGTCGCAAATGCCCCGGTGAAGTCCGGGACATTACTTGCACATGGTTATTCAGCCGCCGGTTGCAGCTGACTATTTTTCTTTTGGTACAGATTTAGCCTTTCTTGGGTGTCTCACTCCGGCCTTGCGAGTTGAAGTCTTTTTGTCCAGGGCCTTTTTTGTACCGCTTGTGGCCTGATCATAAAGCTCATCAAAACTCTCCTGCAGGCATTGGGCATAGAATTCGGGGTCGGGCATCATGTCGCGACAGGCGCTGAAGGAGACTGTGATCTGCCCACAATAGCTAAAAATGGGCATGATCATGCCCATCCCTTCATTGATAGGACCCAACCCATAGTTCATGACCATTCGCGCGCCATAGGCATAGAGCGGAGCCTGCGGTCCCGGAACGTTGGAGATCGCAATGTTGAACATAGGATTCACCCTGTTGGCGACGCCAAGCCGGCTGTAGAGGCGTGCGGCCAATCCAGAAAGTGTGGAGGGCATAAATTCCGAATAGTCTGATAATGTACTGGCGCCAATGGCATTGGTCAGGGCTTTCGAATTTTGTGTGCTTACGTGAACAGCTTTTAGGCGGTCTAGAGGGTCGGCAATGTCGGTGCGAATGGCGACCATCATCCCGCCGATCTGATTTCCCGCATCCCCGGATTTGTCCTGTTGGGCACGAATCGAAATAGGGGCAAAGGCAATCAGGGACTCTTCAGGCAATTCATCTTTGTCGGTCAGGTATTTTCGAAGACCGCCGCCACATATGGCCAAGATTGCATCGTTGATTGTTGCCCCGTCGATTCTGCTCTTTATCGCCTTGACATCTTTCAAATTCAGATTGATACCATCAAAAACACGGTGTGGGGATACATTTTTGTTGAATCTTGTTTTTGGTGCCGTTCCGGCTGTTTCGATTTCATTGCGCTTCAAGGCCTGACGTGCCTCTAAAATGGGTTTTACGGTCTGCCTTACAACCTTGGCGAAACGAAAGGGTTGGCGCACGTTGTTCAAAAAGGTTCGCACCATAAGTTCCATATTTCCCGGGAGGCGTTCGCCGCTCCAATTGTCCACATACTGAACATTTTTCGGGTATGGCTCCAGGTCATGAATGGCGGTAATCATTTCTGCGCCTGCAACGCCGTCAATTGCAGCATGATGAATTTTTGAGACAACGGCAAAGCTTCCTTTTGGGATACCCTTCACATTGTCCAGACCTTCAACGATGTACATTTCCCACAAAGGCCTGGTCAGGTCTATTGGCCTTGAATTTAATCGGGAAACCAGAATGCAAAGTTGCCGCCAGTTGCCAGGTGCTGGCAAGGCAATGTGTCTGACGTGAAACTCAAGATCAAAGTCGTTGTCTTCAACCCAATAGGGATGATCGGCTGACATTGGAACTCGCAGTAATTTTTGGCGGAACGCGCGAGCCAGGGGGAGTCTTGATCTCATGGCCTCTATGATCGTTTTAAAACGAAGCGTTCCCTCCTTTACCGTAGAGGGATCATAAATGGCTACGTTGCCCACATGCATCGGGGAATTTGGCGTTTCGAAGTAAAGAAAACTTGCATCAAGTGGTGATAATTGTC
>JAUVBI010000047.1 GCA_030591305.1 Pseudomonadota bacterium | reverse complement strand
CGGCCTACTTCTTCGCAAACGCCCTTGCGGGAATTTCTCTGGGTGCGGCAGCTTTGCTTGTCACTGGCAAAAAACTCCCTGTTCAGAGTAATGCAGTCACTGCGCTCGTCTCGGTCCAGAGTGTTTTCACATTCAGCCAGCCCTTCCCAGCGCGCCGCCTGGGTCAGGTGCTTGCAGGCGAGAAACAAGTACTGGGCACTTTTCTGGCAGTGGGGCTTGCCCCCTTTAGCGATTTCGTCGGAATCATCATCGCCGCTTTTGTTCTTGCCCTGATTACCCTTGTTTTTCCCCTTGTTGCCTTTGGGATTGTCATCATCATCATCGTCGTCTGAGTCGTCATCCTCCTCTGGATCATCGGCATGTTCTTCTATTTGCGTATCGTTGTCTGCCTCGTCGGCAAAGGCCTGCTGGGAGGTCAGTGAGCAAAGCCCCAGTGCCAGAGACAGCAACAGGGCAATAAACCAGTTTTCCAAAATAGGCATTCGAATAGGGCTAGTCATTTTGATTTCTCCATTTATGCGTTGTAGATACAATATAGGAGACACCGTATGGAGCGCAAGATATTACCATATGATATTTTATTATGACTGTTAATATGTTTTAGTTATATCTTGCTTTGCGCTGACGTTTAACAGCCTTGTTTTTCCCCAGCCACTTTTTGACACTGGCGAGGGGTTCCAGTTGGCCGTCTGCCATAGTCCTGGCAACATTCTCATTGACGAATACAGTGATCGCCGAGGTGATCTGGCGAACTATTTTGTTGCCCTCGTTTGAGGTAGACATTATCAGTAAGTGGGGGTTCAACACATCAACGGGTAACTCACCCTGTTCGCGCTCAAGAAGCAGGTAGCGCGCGGGTATACGGAGATCTTCTTCCCTTGTAACGCCCTCTTTCGTCAATCGTCTTGCCAGCAGATATTGCTGTTCTTCACGATGGCGGTTTGCAGAGACCAGAAAGTCGTCTTTGTGGATAATGCTCAACAGGGGGATATCATAGTTGAGAATGATATCCAGTGTTTTGATGTGTCTGGTCTGGTACTCCCTGGGGTCGTGCAGGGCGGCATTGACTTCTTTTAGCATGCCGTAGAACGATATTTTTTTAAGTAGCCTGCTGCCCACGATACGCAAAATATAAGGGTTATTCCTGTTCAACATTTTTTGCTGCACTTTTTTGCTTCTCAGTACGGTGCGTGCCACCGCATTCAAACCGTGGACGAAATGCCGGGCTCCAGGTATTGCCAGGAATTTACCCAGGCCGTCCAGGGCATCGTCATCCAGTGGGGCGGCCAAGTCGTGGGGCTGTAGTTGGCCCTCGAAATCTTCCTTGTAAACCGGGTCCAAACCGGAGTAATTCAGGGGGGTTTTATGGCGCAAATGGGATACCAGGCTCTTAACATTTTTCTCCGTGTTGACGACATCCACAGGCGCCCAGGTGGCCAGGTTAATAATGCCGCCAGTACGCAGGGCATCCACCAGTTGCCTATCTTCACTTTTTAATTTGCTATAGGGAGGTATTGGCCCGTCATAATCACCAATTATGGACAGCAGCAGATGGTCAATGATCACACCCGCAATTGAGTGCCCGACAATGGGAACGGGCCGCCCGCACCGCCAGTTTTTTAATATGGCCTTGCGCAGGGACAGGGCATAGTGCCGAAATATTTCATCGTCCTCCAAGCTCTTGGCGTGGCTTCCCCGGTGCAGTGCCGAGACGGTCCAGGCGCTGGGAAGGCGCAACAGAAGGCTGGTGTAGCTGAACAGCCCCATAAAACCGTGCATTAACAGAATGTGTATGCCGCTTTCTTCTTCCCCCTGGCGGCTTTCGGCTTTGATTTCTATTGTGTTGCCGTCGTCTGTGTATTTGAAAGTTGTTTCATCGACATGCAGGGCCTGCTCGTCGGCAAAGATATACACTTTTTGTGCAATCTCTTTGGTCTCACGCAACATGCGCAAGGGTGTTTCCAGTACCGTCTGCTCAAAATCGGCAGCCTCTTCCATTTCGAACCGGCCCAGGGCTTTCAGCTTGTGATTTCCAGAAATAATTAAGGATACGCAATCGGCTCCTATAAAAACGCCGCGGTTGAGGGCCACGCGCAGGCTGCCATTTTCCTGCTGAAGTACCACAGTGCCGGGGCGCTTGCTCTTAAGTTCTGGGGTATAGGGCGAAAGTGCGCCAATACAGCCATCCTTGCCGATGCCGCTGATAATCATGTGAAATGCCATGGCACTTCCCAGTTTCTTTTTAATATCGCGCTGGTAGCGGCCGCTTTCGCGTTGGGCCAATTTTTTTGCCAGCGTCTTATTTTTGCCGCGCAGGGCCTTTTTAACTTCCACCAGGTTAATGGTGTTAACCATGGTTGCTATAAGGCGTGTGGTAATGTCGTCTCTACTGGCGGTTGCAGTCATGCCCAATTGTTTTGCCAGGGTACGGGGGCGGTTAAGCTTGAGAAGTTTGTTGGCGAGGGGGGAGAGAAACTCTTCAATTAGAGCCTCTCTGGAACTCTCCCAGTTTTTTTCACCGGAGGACTCTTCCAGAAAAAAGAACCGGACATGTTTAATCCAGTCTATGGTGCTGTGATGGTGCTCCAGCAGGGCGCGATACTCGGCCTTCACCGTATTTCCGCCACCAACAGCGATGGTGAAGTGGTTTTGCCGATAATGACCACTTTCTTCATCGAGGCCATGCTTTAGCCAGCGAGTGTAGCTTTTACTGACAAGTTGGGCAGCCTGGCAGGCTGTGTCGGCAAGAGTGGCAGCGATACCCATGCGAAAGCCCACTTCTTCGCGTATCAATACAGAAGAGCCGGGCCGTTTATTCATCCTGCGCTGGGCAAGTGCACCAGAGATGGCGACAGTGAACTCTTTGCGTTGTGTGACACGAGGCATATTGGGTCCTTCCATTATCGGGATAGTAATCTAATTTTTATGTCTTAGGGCTGCCTATGAGGGCCAGGTCTCCTCTGAAACATTCTGCCAGCGGCAGCAAGGGGGATTTACTTCGCATCAAGCTCTGGCATGCCACATCGCTCCAAGGCGAGAGGTAACGATCTCGCAGCTCGTCAACAAGCACCCGCTCCTGCCGCTCAATTGCACAGGCATAGACCTCACAGGCGGCGCCGAGTTGGTCTGGTGGTAAGTGAACATCATCCCAGCACAGTCCAAGATAACTTATTATACGCAGCCAGTCTTCCCTTACTCCCGCGCCCTCCCGATGTAAGGCGGCGTGCAGGATTAACGATGCCTCGGGTTCGGGCGCGCCAACATGAAATGTTGTCCAGTAATCAGCCTTATGACGTTGGTAATCGTCGGGAAGCCCCAGTGCCTGCCAGGCCGCGTCGCGAAGCTCTTCATCGACCAGCGGGCTCCAAATTCGTGACCATGCGATCATCACCAGAGCTTGTTCCGAATTTACTGTATCCACGTATGTACTACCCCACCGCAACCCAGCCTTCGGTGACGGACTTTAGACCGCCCCTGTCCCGGTTTTCACCGCGCCAGATGGCCACGCCAATTCGCCCAAACTGGTTGAGCACCGGCCAATCGCCAATCAGGTAGCGGAGATTCCAGCGACCGTTTTCCCAATTGGCATCAACGGACCAGGAATCTGGAGGTGTACTTCGGTCCATTGTGCCCAGGCCCTGTGCGTGCATACGGTAGAGTTGGCTTTTGTCTGCTCGCCACAGAGCGGCCTCTACAGGATGGTCGGGCGCACCCATGGTTAACCAGGGGGCCTTCATGGTGCCGGGCGTCAATATTGCTGCTGCGTCGGTGAACAAATCGGTCTCGTTGGCGATACTTTTAACGGGGCTGGGGCAGTCCCAGCGAAGCTCAATAACCCAGCCCTTTCCCTGTTGGATGGCGGAGAAATCCACGGTGGGAGTTACCGCCTGCAAGCGGTCTTTATAGGCCTCGGGGACGTAGCCTCCGGGCTGCATGGCAGGAGGTGCCGCAATCAGTGGGAGAGTGTCGAAGGCTCTTGTTCCAGAATTAAATGTTTCACCCATTAGATGACCTCCCGTGCTTTGGCATCAAGCTTGAAGTTATCGTTCCAGTTGTAGGCGATGAGGATGTCCATCAACTCACTGGCTTCCCCCCGTTTGCGTTTTGCCCGCTCGGCTTCAACCGTTGCCAGAGCCCGGTTTACATCCGGGCCGAACAGATTTTCAAGATAAGCCAGGGGAATGCGGGGCTCGCCGGTGGGGTTTCCCTGATTATCGAGTTTTTCCGGGCTCATGGGTGGCACGTAAAAGACATTGGGCCCCAGGCCGTATTCAGGGTGCAGCGGTATTGCTACTTTGTACTTTTCTACCAGTTTCCAGATTGGCCCCTCGCGGTCATCGCGAAACCCGACAAAGCGCAGGCGCCCGGGACACTGGCGTGCGCAGGCAGGTGCCACACCCTCTTCAATACGCGGCATACAGAAGATGCACTTGGCCGCTACCTGGCGCTGGTAATCGTAATAGACTTTCTTGTAGGGGCAGGCTTCGACACAGAAGCGATAACCATGACACTTGTCCTGGTTTACCAGTACGATGCCGTCTTCCTCGCGCTTGTAGATGGATTTACGGGGGCAGGCATCCAGGCAGGCGGGTTCGGTGCAGTGGTTGCACAGCCTGGGCATATAGAAGTAATGGTTGTCTTTCGGGTAGACGCCTGTGCCCTCATCTTCATCCCAGTTGGGCCCCCAGCTTGGTTTGCCCTTTGGTTTTAACCATTCCTTCTTGCCGCTACTCGCATCAGTGGCGATCACCGAGCTGTGATTGAAATTCCAGGCACGGCCATATTCGCTGTCCAGGTTGGGCACTTTACCGCGCTTGACCTCACCCTGGGCGGTGCGTCCGCCTATCTCGTCCCATTGCCTGGGAAAGCCCTTGCCGGGCAGGGTTTCTACATTGTTCCAGTAACTGTAATCGGTGCCGCTGTCGGTATTCCACATCTTTTTGCAGGCTACTGAGCAGGTGTGGCACCCCAGACACTTGTTTAAATCCAGCACCATTGCGACTTGGCGGGTGGGTTTAGCTATGTGGTATTTCATGATTCAAGCTTCGCTGTAGTTGTTGGGTTGGGGTTTTCTACAGAGGCCTGGTCAATAGCCCGAATGCCGATGCGCGTATCTTGAACGGCAGTTCCCGGCTGATATTTATTTACACCATGCTGTAGCTGATAATAATCACCGCTGAGATGCAGGGGATTTACCAGTCCGGGAATCAACCATTTATAACTTTCGTGATTGGGGAACTGATTGGGTTCCCAGGCGTGGAAGTAGTAAGCGACTCCCGGGCGCACCATGGTGGAGTATTTTATCCGCATGGTGACCGTACCGTAGTCGTTATACAGCTCGGCATAGTCGTGGTCGGCGATACTCAGTTGTTTCGCTTCGACAGGGTTAATGTACATCACTGGCTCACCCCGTTGCATGCGCAATAACAGGGGTGTATCTCGCCAGGTGGAGTGGATTGACCACCGTGAATGACAGGAGACCATCTGGAAGGGGTGGTCGCCGCCTGCCTTTGGGCTCTCTTTATGGGTGGCCATGCTTTCCCTGGCCTCAATAAACCAGGGGTGGTCAATGTAGGTAGTGATTCGTCCCGAGTAAGTTGGCCAGTGGTCCTTGTGCTCAGTGAACTGGGTCATGGTAGTGAGCACACCTTCCCCCTTCCAGTCCGGGTTATACAGAGCGGTGGGGCCAACATTGTCGCCGGTAGAGGTGTACTTGGCGATACCGGTTTTCTTCAGCTGCTCGACAGTGACACCAGCCGTGGCATGACTGTCGGCTAAAATGGCATCCGAGACCTTCTCTGCATCTTTGGGGCCGAACTGCCCGTGGCTGGAATAACGTTGGTTCAGGGTCTTCCAGTCGGTGGGCAGTTTGCCGCAGCCGTCAAATACTGGGAGATCCTGTTCTATGGCAAGTTCCTCGATGCGTTTGCTGAGCAGCCAATAGAATTCGTACTCGTCTTTGGCTTCACCCAGGGGGGGTACCGCAGCATCACAGTAATGAACATAGGGAATATAGGAAACGCTGTATTTGATGCCCGACTTCTCGTAGTAGCCAGCGGCGGGAAGAATATAATCTGACTGCAATGCGGTGTAGGAGAACTTGGGGTTGATATCGACTATCAACTCCATTTTGTTCCAGACATTGTCGATAAACTTCTGGGTGTTGTTCGTGCGACGAATCAGGTTGGAGCCACCGCTGAAGAAAATTTTCGGGGAGCCACTGCGCGGCAGGCTCATATCCCAGCCTTTTTCTACAGACTCGTCAAAGTATTCACTGAAGGGGCGGGGGTAGTCGTCTTTCAGGTCTCTGTCCATATCGGACAATACGTCTTGATGATGCAGGCCCATGGACGTTACGTTGGTGGCGCACAGTATTTCGGCCTCGTACTTGCGCTCGACATCGCGGGTGACCTGCTCCTGGGTCTTGCGCTTCATCATGATGTCCATGGTCATATGCCACAGGTCGCTGGGGCTCATCAGGTCCAGCATCATGCCCAGTTTCCCGCGTATACCCTCGTGCTCTACTTGTAAATTTAACCCAAAGCCACCCAGGTCTACCCAGCCACAGCCCTGGTAGCCGGCACCTTTTTTACCGATAGCACCCTTCAGTGCCAGGCATAGTAGCTTGGCCCGATTCATCAGGTCGGAATGCACGTAGCGATTGGCGCCCCAGCTGGACAGCACCATGGGCCGTTCTGCGTTGGCAAAGCCCTCGGCAAAGTGGCGGATTTGTGCGACAGACAGGCCGGTAACTTCTGCCGTTTTTTCGAAGGTCCAGGGTTCCAGGTTTTCCTTCAGCAATGAGCCGACCGGAGCCACACTGATTGTTTCACCGCCCTTTAAAGTGACCTCGAAGCTGCCTTCTATGGGTGGTTTAAAACCCTCTGGCAGTCGAATGAGATTTTGTTCGCTCTCTTGCGTGCCAGGTGCCTCTACGGGCTTGTTGGCTGCAGGGTCCCACATATAAAGCAGTTTGCGGCGACCGCCCTCAAGCAGGTCGGCCTCACGCAGGAAGCGACCTGTGTCCAGGCGGACCAGAATGGGTAAGTCGGTCTGTTCTCGCACATAGGGGAGGTCGATGTTGCCGCTGTCCCAGATATGGCGAGCAGTAGCCATGGCCAGCGCAGCATCCGTGGCTGAGCGCAACGGTATCCATTGATCGGCATGAACGGCGGTAGCACTGTATTGGGGGTCGATGACTACCAGTTCAGAACCGTTGTATTTCGCTTCATAAAGGAAGTGGGCATCGGCGATCTGTGTCACCGAGGGGTTCATCATCCAGACGACCAGATAGTCTGACAAGAACCACTCATCGGAGGAGCCGCCAATATGAGCGGCACCCACAGTCATGGTGGCGCCGATATTGAGGTCGCCTATTTCCCCCCAGTTATCGGCGAAGGTGCCACCGGACATATGCAGGAATTTAAATCGGCCCATGGTAGTGGCGCCAAAGTCAAAGTTTGGCCCCAGGTCGGTGTAATGTGTGTCTGCCCCGTGCACCTTGGCGATATCGATCATTTTGTGGGCAATTTCATCGATCGCCTGATCCCAGCTGATCTTTTCCCATTTGCCACCGCCGCGTTCTCCTGCCCGTTTCAATGGGACAGTTGTACGGGACGGGCCGTACATCACATCGGTGTAACAGGCACCCTTTTGGCAACCACGGGGATTGAAGTCTGGTACGCCGGGCTCGGATGCTTCATAGGTGGCCGTTTGCTCCTCACGCACTACGATGCCGTCCTTAACATACAGGTCCCATTCACAGGCCGAGCGACAATTTACCCAGCCGTGGGAGCCCTTGGCGATATAGTCCCAGCTCCAGCGCTGGCGGTACAGGTCCTCCCAGTTACTGAGTTTTTCAGGATGGCGGTTGTTTCCGGTTGCTGCCTGGGCCCGACGAAAGTGAAATAACGGCAGCCCGCCTCCCGCCGCCATGGCGAGGGTGCCTGTTACTTGCATAAAGCGGCGTCTGGAGAGTGTTCCTTGATTCTCATTGCTTATCATCGGTCGCCTCTCAACATGGATGGCAGGATAAAGTTTTTAATATACGTTCGCATTCGCCCTGGATTGTCTCGATAGTGGTGCGGGGTGATGACAAAAGACATGATTACGCGGCTACACCACTCTGAGAAATCTTCCAGGGTGGCACTGTCGCGCAGGCCGCCGGTAGCTTTAATGAGCTCGTAAGTGGGCCTAATGGCATTGTGGGTGTAGGACATGACGATCTTGTTGGACAGGCCCAACCGGTTCAGGCGAATGGGGTCCTGGGAGAACAGTTCGGCCAGTACAGGTCGCGTGCCAATTTCACCGATGACGAAAGCCAGTGTTTCAATTAACTGCTCTTCAATACCCTGGTGCTGTGCTCGAATTGTATCTACGTATTTGATCAGGTAGTCGATGTCCCGTAGAACCAGGCGGGAGATGATGTCGTCCTTGATGGGGAAGTGGCGATAAACTGTCGTTCTGGCAAGGCCCGATTCGATAATGATGCTCGACATCGTGGTTTTGTCGATACCATCTCGATGAAAGCAGCTAACCGCAGAGTCGAGTATTCTATTGCTGGTTGCAGTGGACATTTACTGAGCCTGTTTTCTAGGTCCTGGCGAAATCCGCAATTGGCTGCATATAAACAGCCACGCTCCTCTTCCAGTGAAGAGCAAGACCATCATGGCATGGGCATGGGCAGAAATGAAACAAATATCACTATTTTTGTTTCATTTATTTTGCTTGATGTATACCAAGGGTGAGAGTATCGAGCAGAGTCTTGTACTGGCGCTTAACAGGCTTGTTCTTTTATGCGCTTGTAAGTGTTACAAGAATATCTTTATCAACCCGGTGTTGACATGCCAGTCGATAGCCCTGAGTCAGGTGAAAGGGTGAAATCAGTGAGTGATCTCTGGTAGAGATTGCAGTATCCACTGGCATTTGTAATTGGCAAAGGCCGCAGCTACCCCCGCCAGCACAGGTTGAAGGCAATTGAACCCCGTGAGTAGACAAGGTGTAAAACAGCGAGTGCCCACCCGACACCAGCAGCTTCCGTTGCTTAACGCCATTACTATCTAATAGATGAATGGTATACATGCGATGAGCGTGGATGCGCGCGGTAAAAATTTTCCACGATATGCGGCTAAACAATAGCAATAATCCCGATAATGCCAGCCAGATGCCAGTCATTGCTGAAAAAATAACAAGAGCGTTATTAAAATTCTCTCGCTGTTGATAATCCATGATGTGTAGCATCCAGAAGAAGTCGAATAGACGCCAGCTGTCATTGCGGCGTTCCAATATCTGCCCATCTTGGCCAGAGACATACCATGTGGTGTTATTTTTGTTTGCGATATCAACGCGCCATACGGCACCGTGGTGGCGACGCGCTTCCATCGTAGGCGCCATTACTTTATACGGTGCTTGAACCAGGGCTGAGGCGCCCATATAAGATTGAATAACAATAAGCTTGGCCAATGTGGAGGTAATTTCTACGGGCAGCCCGCTTATTGCGTCAAGCAAAAGCACTCTGTCTGCCAATACCAGGCGATACACCGGCCGTTCAAGTAAATAATGCAACATTACTTCGGTGACATCAGCATCAATATATTTAGCCATTATTTCACTGTGATTTAGCAGGGCTTCACCAGTATCAATCGATACAATGGTTGCTTCGCGATACTTGTTGTGCCCTCTGACTTCGTCACTATCGAGCAGGCTGAACATCAAGCCACTGACCAGCCAAAGTAGCAGTTGAATACCGATCAGCAAGCTCAACCATTTATGCACACGCTGTAATACCAGCATTAACTCAATGCCTCCGGATTCGATAGAATAATATGCCACCAAATATAATGGACAATATGCTCAGCATTGCAAAAAACTTCAACAGATTGTTATTTACATCACTGCGTGAATCATAGTCCATAATATGCAGCATCCAGAACACATCAAACAGGCGCCAGTAACTGTGGCGTCGAGTGACTAACGTCGCTGTATTGGGGTCTATGTAAAAGCTGGTATTTATTACATCATCAAAATTAATGCGCCACAGCGGCAGTGGACGTGAATAAATTTCACTTGGTGGATTAGAGGTAATCAATTCGATACCAGCTATCGTCGCATTACCTCGGTAGTAAAAGTGCGCCAGTTTTTTTGCCATGGCTTCATTAATCGGAGATAACTGTTCGGTAGTAATCGCGTCCAGCAGATGGGAGCGCTGCCCACTTTTTACAATATATACCGGCCTTTCCAGCATCGTTATCAGTGTCACTGACTCGACCGGGCCAAAGCGTGAAAGAATTTCTGATGTTTTTACTAAAGGCTGTGGGGGTACTGCCAGAGGTACTTCTAGATTTTTAACAAGGTGGTCGCCATGAATAAAATTCAGGTTAATAGCCACCATATAAAGCCCACCGACAAGCCAGATAAATAGCTGTATACCACAGGCCAGCATTAGCCTTGAGTGCCACTGACGAGCCAGAACGGTAGTTTTCAATGTAGCTCCCAGATACTTGATGGTATTCTTATAAGCAAAGTAAGAGGCAGCAGGAAGGCTCGCCTAACCCTCCTGCTTATTGTTTTACACCGTAAATACAAATGCGGGCACTTAATTAAATTTGTAGCTCACCCTCACATAGCCACGACGGCCCGCCAGGTCATAGGTCATGGTGTCGGTATTGCCATCAGTCCAGCTGGCAACACGCGGTGGTTCTTTATCAAAGATGTTATCGAGACCAATACTGAGTTTAGCGGCATCGCTTAATTGATAGCTAAACTGTGCATTGTGATAGAACACAGTTGGCATCTCTGAACCAATTCCGGAGGTTTTGTTAAAGTCGCTGCCCTTGCCTATCATTTGTACCGAATAAGTACCGGACCAGCGCTGCCCCTGAGCCGTCAGAGACGTGTTAGCTCGCCAGTGCGGATAGCCACCATTACCACCACCAATATACCCGTCGATACTTTGTGGTTCTTCTCCATCAAAGGCTGTCGACTCATATTTTTTTAGATAAGTGGCCTGAAAATCCCACGCATTGGACAAGCCCAGAACATCAAACTGATAAAGCATGCCGATATCAACACCCTGCATCACTTCGCGGCCGGTATTAAATTTCTGCGTAGACAGGTAGTTGATGTCACTGTTCACTGGATTGCGGGTGTGGTGTGTTGATGAACAGAACTCATGCGACAAACCCGCAGAGTTGTAACAGCTGGCCAGTTTGGTCGAGCCGGATATTTCGCGCACGGCATCGTCAATGTCAATATCAAAGTAATCAACTGTAAACGACAGGCCTTCCATTGGCTGAATGACGAGTCCAATGGTGTAAGTTTCAGCACTCTCTGGTTGTAATGCTGTGTTGCCACCTCGATCAGTAAGAATTGTATTGCCAAGCTGAGTATAGCTAATCGGCACACCGGCAGCCTGACAGTTCTGATGCAGTGCACTGGACGGATCAAGGGAGGCATACTCGGAACAGGGGTCTATTGTGATTAAATTTCCCTGTGATACGCCACCAAACAGCTCCGGAACATTTGGTACACGAAATGCGGAAGTCAGGGTGCCTCGCAATTTAAGCCCGTTAACAATCTGCCAGTTTATACCCACTTTATAGGTGTCTTCGGCATCAAACAGGTCGTAGTCGGAATAGCGCGCAGCCAGATCCATATCCAGCGACTGTACCATCAGCAAGCCGCTGAGCAGTGGAATATGTAACTCGCCGTAAATTTCCCGCACCTCGGTTTTTCCTGAAATGGAGTCGGACTGGTTGCCCAGTGCATCACCGGCTACCACCAATGGGTCCGGGTCGCGCCAGCCCTTTTCCTCTCGCCATTCAATGCCGGCTGCAAGCCCCAGCATACCTGCTGGCAACTCTGCTAATTCACCGCTGATATTCGCTGTAAAGCTGAGTTGACGGTTGCCACCCGTGCCCTTTTGATTAAAGACGATATAATCTAGCGCTTCCTGGCTGACGTCACCATAGCCAAGGTAATCAGCGCAGGGAATTCCATTGACACCGCATGTTGTTGTATCCAGAGTCTGGTTGACCTTTGCCATATTTATATTGTTAGTGATTTCGTCGCTGGCGGTATTGCGTCCCCAGTTCAAGGCGGCATTGTAGGACCAGCGGTTATTGAAATTGCCATCAATGCCAGCCACGATACGCCATGTTTTAACGTCCTGAACAAAATTTCGCGCACCATTTTCCAGCAAGCGACGACGTTCAAGAATAAAATCACTGCCCGTAGGGTTTGTTGGGTGATCAGAAGAGTAAGCAATGTTTTTCAGGGTTGCAGGTGATGCAGGCTGCTTGGTCTGTCGATCGCTGTACATTAACTCGGTAAATAAACGCGAGTGCTTTGAGAGCTGATAGCTGCCGAATGCCGCAGCGTTAATTCTCTCAATAGGCTGGACTGCATTAAAATAGGGGTTGTAGTTAAAGCCATGTTTGACACCGTCATAGATCTCATAGTTATCGCCACTGCCATTTGGGTCCTGATTAAAATTTATCCGTGTCGGCTCTAACAACACGGTGCCGTCAGGCAGTGTTGCCCCGGCTGGCAAGGTTGTGCGCCCGCCGATAGTTGATGAGCTACCGCTGCAAATTGTTTTGCTGGTGGATGATAATGGACAGGGTACCCGGTCAGCCAAAGGCATGGCTTCATTATCCTGATAGCTTAAATTGATCATTAAGCTGCCCTTCTCACTGGTTTTTCCCCAGCTCAAATCAATCTGTTTTTCCTTGCCGTCATTTTCATCCGTCATACCGAACTTGCCCTGAATCTCAAGGCCATCGATACTCTCTTTTGTAATCAGGTTCACAACTCCGGCCACGGCATCGGCGCCATAGATTGCCGATGCACCATCTTTCAGGACCTCAATACGAGAAATCAGCGACATGGGTATCAGCGACAAATCAACACTGCTATTGGCTCCGGTTCCGCCAAATACAATACGGCGGCCGTTTAGCAGCACCAAAGTACGGTTGATACCCAGGCCACGTAAATTGATCTGCGGAGTTCCCCACCCATTTGAGACCCAGTAGGCGCTGGTCTGGTTGCCGGCAAAGCCTGCAGCCGACGGTAATTTTTGTAATAGAACTTCTAGTGATGTTATGCCAGTTGCGGCAATGTCAGCCTCAGTGAGTACCGTTACTGGACCAACACTGTCAATGTTCGCGCGCTGGATACGAGAGCCTGTCACAATTATTTCTTCGATAGTTGGAGCTGGGGTTGCTGTCGCTACTGTGTGTTGAAAAATAGTACAGACAGCTATCGCCAGGCCCAGGGGATTCTTGATGAACTTCATAGTACTCCTTAATGCGTTTAACTCGGATGTATTAGTAACGTATCCGCTTTACGGAAACGCGACGCATTCTAAGCAATAGTGAAGATGGCTGTCTTGTGACATATTGTCGCAGGAAATTAATAAACCGGGCGTGCTGGATGTTGGATGCCACGATAGAGCGCCCAACAAATCACCCAGTAATTCTCTGGTGTTTTCAAAAATGCATTAGGTTCTGAAAGAGGATATGCTGGCGCCTGAATTTTTTACGAACACAAATCTATAAGGAAACAGCATGAAAGATCTAGCCCCCATATTTACCGTCAGCGATTATTGATAGAAGGGCTTTATGACATTGATGTGCAAGTTCATATTGACACTAACTTCGGCCGTACTTACGAGAGAAGCATCAGTTAATGAATACAAGTAAAGAGCGGCGTTTTAATAAGCACGACAACCAGTCTCTGCAAGCCAGAAAAGACCAGGCCTTCGCACGAGGGCAGGGCACCCTAACCAGCGTCTTTATTGAGCGTGCGGAGAATGCTGAATTGTGGGACGTAGAGGGCCGTCGCTATATTGATCTGGTTTTGCTCGTGCCGGGAAAATGTTCGCCTGTGAGCATGTGGGTGTAGAGCCCGGCCTCATCACCTTGGCGAAGGGTCTTGCAGGGGGTTTCTCCTGTCGGTTGCGTAGCTGCCCTGGCGGTGCTGGATATTATCGAAAAGGAAGGTTTGTGTGCCCGCGCTACAGAGATTGGTGAGCGCATTGTTTTACAACTCCAAACTATGCAAGCACGGTATCCTCAGCACATTGGAGACGTTCGGAATCTGGGAGCGATGATCGCCATGGAACTGGTTCATGATGGGGGCGCCCAGCGGCCAAACCCGGAACTAACTGCGGCAATTGTGGCCGAGGCCGCACAGCAAGGGCTGATTTTACTCCCCGTGGTATACGAGGTAATGTTATTCGTATTCTGCCGCCGCTAACCATCACGGATGCCTTAGTCGATGAAAGCATGCACCTTTTGGATAAAACCCTGACGGCGCTAATTGGCAGTAAAAACTAACCTGTACCGCTTCGTTGGTCGCCACCCCGACAGATCGAATACTGGGCCCGGATTGGAAAGATTGCGGCTAACTTACGGTTGATTTACGGCTAGTTATAGGCTAATTTAAGGCTATGTCTTGGAATCCAAAATATACGATAAGCAATAAACTTCTCCTGACTATCCGAAAAATTGGAGAGTCTATCGGTGAGATTGGAGCACTGCACCTTACGGGTACTACCTTGGCAAAATTAGAACTAAGTGCCAGAGAGTTATCATCTTATGCCTCGACCAGTATAGAGGGTAACCCACTACCACTTACCGACGTAAAGCGCTTGCTGAAAACTCGCAAAGAAAGCGTTCGGGATACTGAGCGAGAGGTGCTCAATTACAATAAAGCTTTGCAAAAATTATTTAAATCTGTCCGTCAAAACCGCTTTGAATTGAATGTTAAAACCTTAGAGCAGGTTCAAGGGCAGGTGGTAGCAGGATTGATGGATAATCCCGCTCATTGTGGTGTGTTACGCCAAGACCCCGTGATCATTCGCAACCCACGAAAACTCGATGAAATTGTTTTTATTCCACCAGATGCAAAAGAGGTGGAAAAACTTACAACAAGTCTTATGGATTTTGTGAATGACAATATTGGGAACATTGATCCTGTTATTCTTGCCGGTATCTTTCATCGCCAGAACGTCATCATTCATCCTTTTATTGATGGTAATGGCCGCACAACACGACTGTTAACGACGGCTGTTCTGGGCAAAACTGGACTTGATCTGTTTGAAATATTTAGTTTCGAGGACTATTACAATCGGAATATTACCCGTTACTTTAAAACGGTGGGTCTTGAAGGTGATTATTACGATTTAAAAGATGATATCGATTTTTCTGTTTGGTTGGAATATTTTGCAGAAGGCATATTGGATGAATTACGTCGTGTGATTAAAATATTGCCAGAACAATTACGAGCAAAACCAAGATTAGAGCCGCATCATCAACAAATACTAGATTATATTCGCGAGCGAGGCAGTATCACGCAACGAGAATATGGTGCCATCTCTGATCGCAGTTTAGCGTCGCGAAAACTGGATTTTGAAAAACTTATTCAGTTGAGCCTAATTGAAGCCAAAGGTGTCGGACGCGGGACTTATTACCTGCTTGCTCCACAGCAATAAGCTCTGCTGTAAAGCACCCTGCTGGAATTGAGAGGCAACTAGCCGCCTGATACGCTAGGTAAGGCAAGTGAGTTAAATTGCATCCAAAATTGACCCTCCCTGGGTCAGTTTTAAGTGCAATTTAACACCAAAACCGCCAAAACCCGGTTTCGTCAGTTTCGGCGCTATCGATGTGGGGCGTTT
>JAUVBI010000068.1 GCA_030591305.1 Pseudomonadota bacterium | reverse complement strand
GCGTTCAATCATGGTGGGGCGTTCGCCAAAGATCTCGGTGGCTGCAGCATACAAGGCCCAAACGTCCGCACATACGGGTTCGTCATGCGTATCAACACAATAGCTCCCGTGATCACTGTGGCCGGCCAAATGCCATTGGTGACTTCGTGTCGCCGGCAATGCTTTCAAGTACGTCAGTGCATCAAACTGGTGATTTCGGCTCGAAACATAGATATTGTTGATATCCACCAACAGGTCACAATCGGCCTCCTCGGCGATAGCTGCAACGAACTCCCATTCAGTCAGGGGTGCGCTGGCCTGAACATAGGTTGAGACATTCTCTATTGTCAATCGACGGCCCAGAATGTCCTGCACCTGCCGGATACGGCCCGCCACATGCGTTACCGCTTCTTCGGTATAGGGCAGGGGAAGCAAGTCATGCAGCCGCTGCCCAGCAAAGCCCGTCCAACACAAGTGATCTGAGACGACAGCCGGGTTGACGCGATCGGCCAGTGTCTTGATGCTCTCCAGGTACTCTACATCAAGGGGGTCGCAGGAACCTATGTTCATAGCGACACCGTGCATCGCAATCGGGTAGCGCTCACGAATTTTGTCCAGGTAATAAAGCGGTTTTCCACCAGGAACCAAATAATTGTCGGAAAGGATTTCCAGCCAATCGACACGCTGGCTATGCGTGACAAAGTCAAGGTAGTGTTCAGGTCGCAGGCCGAGGCCGAAGCCCTTAAGTACATTAGTCATTGTATTAATTGTATGAAGGGCACGGCGTGCCGTGCCCTCACACCAAGTTCTCCAGGTTGCTTACTTGATGACTGTGCCGCCCTGTTCGGTGCACTCATCGGCAGACCCAACAAGCAACCAGCCGTGACCTTTGCAGGCATTTTGGCCCGCGCAGGCACTCTCTGCTGTTTTGCACTTTGATGAACCTTTACAGGAATTAATGCCCTGGCACTTAACTGGAGCGCCAGCCGTATCACCCGCATATGCCGGAGTAATAAGGGCACTGGAAAACAGTGCTGCGGCTGATGTGGCCAGAGCCAATTTTGTAATCGTGTTCATGATAAATCTCCAACTGTTGTGATTGTTAAGAGGAAACGCACTATGAGTAGACAGCACCCACACCCTTTCGATGCATGTACTGGCCATTTGTTTCAAACCTTTGAAACTTTTTTGCAGTATCCTCGTTTGGACGGGGATGATGATCGAATCTGGCACATTGCCGCTACGACCGTTGATTCTTAATATAGTCGCTGGCTTGTTGTTGTGCCAGGGATAATCGGACGCCGCTATAAAGGGCGGGCACTACATCAATTCCTGCCGTGACCACCAGAATGTGCTGTTTATGGCCTATGAAAGAAGGCCTGGCGGGGAGCATTCGGAAGGTCGCTGATTTCATGAACATTGCGTTGCAGTCGGTCGATTAGCGGGGAAGGGCCCTGTGATGATCACAATTGCCGCAGCAACTGTCAGCGTTTGTTTTTTGTTTTCTCAGCCATCAGCTTTGCTATCTCGCCGCTCATCTGCATGCCCGGCGCTGCGCCCAGGAAATCGAGCTTGCCAAGCTGTACGCCATTGTGGCGAAGGATGTTGTAGGTCGCGCTGTAATGAAAATAGAAAGTGGGTAATGCCCAGCCGTTCAGGTAGTTCGCGCCGTTGAAGGTTAGTGTGCCGATTGACAGTGGCAGGACAATCTCCCTGGACTCGCTGTCGGTAAACTGGGCAGCCTTCAGGCTTCGGATAAACGCCAGCACCCTCCTGGTCCGAGCCTCCAGTTCAGCGAAGGTGGTTTCTGTATCCTCGAGCTCCGGGGACTCGACGCCTGCCAGCCGAGCGCTGCATCCTTTGGCATAATCAGTGGCTATTTGCACCTGGCGCACCAGGGGATACATGTCGGGTGCCAGGCGCGCATTCAACAACACTGAGGGGTCGATACCCCTGGTCTTGGCATCGCGGGCTGCGACCTTGAGAATAGCAGACAAGTTTTTCAGGTTGTGCGTAAATACCTGCGCGGAACACTGATACATTAAATTGCTCATCGATAGTAGCTCCAGAAAACAACGCAAAAGTGACCTTCATTCGTATCATAGTGCAGTGGCGATAAACTTGCCTGCTTATAAGGCTAATCGACGATTAACGTGGACGAAAGGACGCGAGGATATCAATCAGGTGTTTCAATACTTCCGTCGGCCCAGCTGTGTGTGAAAGCCCGGACCCTCAGCCACCGATAAGCACACCGATGGTGGTCCCGAGCGAGTAAATTACAAAGGTCAGCAGCGCCGCCGGCTGCACCGGTTTGTGACGATGGAAGGATTCCGGGTCCCGCAGGGTCCAGTAGACGGCCATGGCTGCTGTCGGTGCAGCCAGGAACCCCAGGGCTATTGCCGGTGATATTCCACTGAGGCCGGGCAGAGCTGCCAGCAACAAAAATCCCGCAAGGTAGATCACCGGCAGTAGTTGGGCGGCCCGGCGTTTGCCAAGCCTGACAACAAGGTTGTTTTTGCCCGCCCCAAGGTCTGCATCGTAGTCCGGAAACTCGTTAACCCAGAGAAAGGCGGCGATAAACATCCCCAGGGGCAGGGACAGCCAGGCCGGTTCGATCGCATAGTGCCCCGTCATCACCACATAGGTACCGACGGCGATAATGGGCCCGTAGCAGATCACCACGTCCAGTTCGCCAAATCCATGATAGGCCAGTTGTAGGGGCGGGCCATGGTAGGACCATCCGAGTATCAGCCCCAGTGTGCCCAGCCAGAGCACGGACGGCTCGCGCCCGAAGACAATCAGGGCGCCCAGTAGCAGGCCGAGGGTGCTGAAGATGAAAGCGATTGCCCAGGTCTGTCGGCGGGTCAGAATACTGTCCACCAGCACGCGTTTTCCCCCCGAAAAGTCGGTGCGATCTTCCGGTTTGACAGCCAGGTCCGTGCCTGAGTCGTAGTCGTATATTTCACCCCAGGCGTTCTTGGCAACTTCCATGCAAAATATGAGTAGCCCAAGCAGTAGCAGCCAGGCCCAGGAGAAACTGGCGTGACCTACCGCCAGCGATGCACCAATCGCCATCGAGGCGACAGACGTTATACTTATTTTCGGGTCGGCCAGGCGCCAGAGACCGGTTCGAAGCGTTATATCTGTCATGCCCCTGGTTGCATCCCAACTTATCCGCTCGGATCAGTGATGATGTCCACCAGGGCCGTGGGCGTGGCCATGTGAGATTTCCTCTGCAGTAGCTGGCCGCAGGTCCACGATTTCAATATCGAAACTCAAGGTCTGGCCGGCCAGCGGATGGTTCGTATCAATATCGGCGCTGTGCCGTCCGGCCTTGAGGACGGTAACCGCCCTCATTCCCTCGCCTGTGTTCAACTGCACCACTTTACCGGCCTGTAATTTCCCCTTGAATACCAGGTGCTTGACCGGCACGCGCTGGACATTTTCGGGACTGCGCGTCCCATAGGCATCTTCTGGCGCCAGGCTGGCGCTGAAAACATCGCCGGCTTCCCGGTCTTTCATGGCGGATTCCAGCCCGCGAAGTAGGTTATTAGCCCCGTGTAGGTACACACTCGGTTCAGACCCCCGAGACGAGTCCATCTCGGTGCCTTCCTCGTTACGAAAGGTGTAGTGAAAGCTTACGATGGTTCCGGATTCAATTTTCAAGTTGTGATCTCTTCAATTCGTTATAGCGAGTAATTTGATGTTGGAAAATACCCCAGTGAGGTCTGGCTGCCAAGTAGTATTGACGGGCACCCTGGTCGATAGCCGATTAGCTTCTTTGCCGGATACGGCCAATCAATGTGCAGCTTCGCCACGGGAAGTAGGTAAAGCAAAGATATAGCTCAGCTCTGAGTGCTGTGGAATATGTGAATGGCCTTTCATAAATGTATGTGGCGATTGCATTCACAGGGCCGGAAATTTGATACCGTTGTCCCCTGGATAGACTGTAGGGAGGGGCTTAAAATCGCCAGGCACACTGTTTCCGAGGGAGGATTTGCTTTGAAAGATGGTGCTGTAGACAGGATAAACGCTCGCCCGCTTATTTCAATCGTTGTGCCTTTCTATAACGAGGAGTTGGCGATTGAGCAATTCTTTCGGAAGGTGACTGGTGTTCTGGATGGTACAGGCATGGAATGGGAAATTGTCTGCGTCGATGATGGAAGCCGTGACTGCACGCTGGATCGCCTTCTGGCTGAAGCCAGGTCCAACCCGTCCGTAAAAGTTCTGGAATTGTCTCGAAACTTCGGCAAGGAATCGGCCCTGACCGCCGGGCTTGACGCATCGAGCGGAGATGTTGTGGTACTTCTCGACGCAGACTTACAGGACCCACCCTCACTCATTGAGCAGATGCTGGAGAAGTGGCGAGAAGGTTACGATGTCGTCTACGGAGTAAGACAGTCCCGCAATAGCGACAGCCTTGGCAAACGCCTCACCGCCAGTGGCTTTTATCGGATTTTCAACCAGCTCACGCCGACTCCTGTGCCACCAAATACCGGCGATTTCAGATTGATGGACAGGCGGGTTGTGGATCGAGTTCGCCAGCTGCCAGAGCGTACCCGCTTTATGAAAGGCCTGTTTGCCTGGGTGGGATTCAAGTCGACTGCGGTCACCTATGCCCGTCCGGGCAGGGAGCAGGGCCAATCGACCTGGAGCTACTGGAAGCTGTGGAACTTTGCTCTCGATGGGCTGACATCTTTTTCTACTATGCCTTTACGGGTCTGGACCTATGTGGGGCTTACCGTGTCCCTGTTATCGTTTTTTTATGCCAGTTTTCTTGTCTTTCGTACCTTGTTTGCAGGGGTGGACCTCCCGGGCTATGCCTCACTGATGGTGGTAGTTCTGTTTCTGGGTGGTATTCAATTGATCAGCCTGGGCGTGATTGGGGAGTATCTGGGCCGCGTGTTTATTGAGGTGAAACAGCGCCCGGTGTATTTGGTCGACCGGGTCTATCACTATGCCAACAGTGAGAACGAAATGTCGGGTGGCGACGAATAGAGTGTGAGTTTCCCGGAGGGAGATTGCGCTACAGCTGTATTTTAAGTTCCTCGCCAGAAAATGTGACAATATCACCGCTGATGATTTTTCTGCGTTTTCTGGTCTCCACCTCGCCATTGACAAGGACTATGCCCTCGGCAATAACAGTCTTCGCTTGCCCGCCGCTATCCACAAGGCCCTCGAACTTGAGAATCTTGTAGAGTTCGACGGGTTCTCTTGTAATGATGACTTCTCTCATTTTGACACCTGATATCCTCCGGATAGTGAGTTTGCCCGGGTAGTGCTGAGTTTATCCCAGTAGTACCCTGACGCGACACCGCGAATAGGGTCTGTCGATGGGTGTAGCATAGCGAGGCCCCGGGGGATTAGCGAATTGGCGGGTAAGAATTATATGGGCCACGTGAAAATATGGCAGAAGGCCTGGCCGATTATCCTGGCAAACGCGGCTGTGCCTTTGTTGGGTCTGGTCGATACCGCGGTCATAGGCAATCTGGGCAGTGTCTCTCAGTTAGGTGCGATAGCGTTCGGCGCGATGATCTTCAGTTTCATCTACTGGAGCTTCGGTTTTTTGCGTATGGGTACCACAGGCTTTACTGCGCAGGCCGCTGGTGCGAGGGATGAGGCAGAAGTGCGGGCCACCCTGGGGCGGGCCCTATTGTTGAGCATGGGTCTGGGCATAAGCATAATCCTGTTGCAGTGGCCGCTAGCCTGGCTCGCCCTTGCGTTTCTCAATGGCAGCGCCGAGGTGGAGTCGATAGCACGGGACTACTTTGCGATTCGCATTTGGGGTGCGCCGGCAACACTCAGTATTTTCGCTTTTACGGGCTGCCTGATAGGCCTCGGTAGGAGTCGCCAGCTGTTACTGGTACAGATATTCATGAACAGCTTGAATATAGTACTGGATGTGCTGTTCGCCGGTGTGCTCGGCTGGGGTGCTGAGGGCATAGCGCTCGGTACGGTGTTGGCGGAATGGATGACGGTGGCCCTGGCTACAAGCCTGGTGCTTAAGGTGTTGCGCCAGCGCCAAACTGATGGGGAACCATTTTGGCCCTGGGCAAGGATTGGCAATGCCCAAAAAATGTTGCGGCTTATGGCCGCCAATACCGACATTTTGCTCAGAACCCTGCTGCTGTTGTTTTCATTTGCCTGGTTTATTAATCAGAGTGCCCAATTTGGCGACGCGGTGCTTGGAGCTAATCATATCCTGTTGCAGTTGGTCTCATTCAGTGCGTTTTTTCTGGATGGCTATGCCTTTGTTGCTGAGGCCCTGGTGGGTGAAGCCCTGGGGGCAAAGCGCCGGCAGGACCTGGCTGTCGCCGTGCGCCGCTCGACCGAACTGGCCGCAGGCACTGCCGTTGTGCTGGCGCTGTTAATAGCGTGTTTCGGAAATCTGGCGATCGGCACCCTCACAAATATAGTCGCAGTGCGGGCCTCGGCCGCCGATACCCTGGGGTGGGCTGCGCTGTATGTACTGCTGTCATTTGCCGCATTTCAACTGGACGGCATATTTATTGGTGCCACCCGTACCCGGGAGATGCGCAATGCATCCTTTGTATCGGTAATTGCTTTTATGTTGGCCTGGTGGTGGCTGACGCCGATGTTCGGCAACCAGGGCCTCTGGTGTGCATTTGTGATTTACGTGTGCGCTCGAGCATTCTCGCTTGCAGCCTATTATCCCAGGTTGATGCGGGCGGTTGAATGACGGGCACTGCCGGCTTTCAGTCCATCTACTGCTGATGCAGAATGTTATTAACCCACCTTGGTGGCTCGGCTCGTCTGATAGCGACATTGAACTACGGCATCGAGGAAGGCGCGGCTTATGTTCGACTATACTTAATGCCAATTACTTTTTTGGCGCACCTCAGCCGGCGTCACCACAGAGGTCAGCATGAAGGGTTTATGCATCACCGCCATTGTTGTATTTACTGTAGTTTTCGAAGCGCTTACAGACGTCAGTCGGAACAATTCCGCTCTTCGAACCTGTCTGTCATGAGTAATCGGGAAAGTAGTTTTGCCAACCAAATACGGCGCAATGCTGTTGCCTTGATCAGCCTGATAGTGGCAGTGAGCAGCCTTAGCTACAATACCTGGCGCAACGAAAAAACTGAATCAAATCGAAACCAGCGTGTTGCCGCGTTTGAGATATTACTTAAATTGGGTGAGTTGCAGCAGGTGGTTTTTCTGCACCACTATGACAAGGATACCGTTAACCGGGGCAATCCCCGACTGGGTTGGACCTACGTGCTGACTATACGCGACTTGTCCCGCGTTTTCCCTCCACCCCTGCCTGAACGTAGTGACGAGTTGGTGGAAATTTGGGGCTGGAACTGGGAGGGCATGGAAGCGAATAAAATGAGCGTCGATGCAATCCTGGCGGGAATTGAGGCTACCCGCACCGATGTCCTTGGCTTGCTCCAATCGCTAGAATAAAATGGGTGGAATATTTTCGCAGCGCCCTGGGTCTGGGTGGGGAGCGATGCAATCAGAGGTGTTGCCCCATTTATAGACAGCCAGCGCATGCAGCGTTATAAACCTGGGTCCCAGCTTCCATGTTGTCGGCTGCAGCACTTGCCGCTGCCAGCAAGCACAGAGCCTGTCGGCCGGGCCCAAACTATTGGATCGACTTGAAAAGGATGAATTGTTTATGCGCAGTCTAGTCGTGATTGACTTCGAAACAACTGGACTGTCCACCAACGGTGGAGACCGGGTAATAGAAGTCGGCGCGGTAACAATCGAAGACGGCCACATCACCGATAGTTACCAGAGCCTGGTAAATCCCGGTATTCCCGTCAGCGCGTTTATCCAGAGCTATACGGGCATCAGCAACGCAATGCTGTCTTCGGCACCCACAGCAGACGAAGTATTTCCACAATTACACAGATTCATCGGCAATTCGGTGATGGTGGCGCACAACGCGGGTTTCGACCGCAAGTTTCTCGATGCTGAACTGGCGCAGGTGGGTTACCGCAGGGCGCAACCCTTTTTATGTTCGATGCGGGTTGCGCGCCGGCTGTATCCCAAGGCGCCGAATCACAAGCTGGCGACCCTGGTGAAGTACGCCAAAATTCCTGTTACCGGAGACTTTCACCGGGCCCTGGCCGATGCCCAGATGACCGCATTACTGTGGTTGGAAATGATGCGGTTGCTGGATGGCAGCTACGGAATTCCATCGGCTGAGCTTGGGCTACTGCAAAAGCTGGAGTGCATAACCGTTAGTCGGGCGCACGATTGGCTTTATGAAATCGGGCGATAAAAAAATCACACGATAAGCACTAAGGAACATTGAATGAAGGCAGGAAAATATCGACACTTCAAAGGTGGCGAGTATCACGTTCAGGGTGTGGCCAGGCACTCAGAAACTCAGGAGTTAGTGGTGGTGTACACACCGCTTTACGGCGAGGGTGGTTTATGGGTTAGACCCCTGTCAATGTTTCAGGAAACCGTGCGGCGCGATGGAAGGGAGCAACCTCGTTTTGAGTATGTTGGCCCGCCCTGATTGCAGGCCATGTCCGGGTGGATTGATTTCCCTGGCGTTTTAAATTGGGCATGATCACCATTAATTTCGGGACATATTGTGTTTTTCAACGGCTTCCTGAATTTTTATCAATTCCAGAATATTTTCCAGATTAAGTAGTCCAACAATTTGGCCGGAGTCGCTTACACAAATCATCCGGGCTGGATTCCCCTGCATCCGTTCAAGCAGTTTTCCCAGGGGCTCGTTGACATCGGCTTCAAGAATATTTTCTAGCGGCAAATCGGAGATGCGGGCATATTCGCCTCTTTCCTGTAGACCTTTGATCAGATCATCGTGATGGAGCACTTTTTCGAGTTTATTTTGGTACCCAACCGGAAAATCCTTTTGGCTACCCGCGAGTGTCAATTCGACAGCTTTTGCAAGATTGTCTTCCGGGGACAGGGTATGAAATTCACTAAGCATGGCGTGCCGAACGCTGGCTTGGCTGAGTATTGATTTAAGTTGCTCTGCGCTGTTTTCCATCGACGCGCCAAACCAGATAAAAATGGCGATAAACAACAGGAATGGATTGTACATTATGCCAAGAAAACCCATGCCAATAGCGAGAAATTGACCAACGCTGACAGCTATTTGTGTGGCTTTCGTGTGATCCATACGCAAAGCCAGAGCAGCACGTAAAACGCGGCCACCATCCATTGGAAATGCCGGCAGCAGATTAAAGCCGGCTATAAAAATATTCACCACCATCAAACGGTAGGCAAAGGAGCCGCCGGTTAAGTTAAGTTCTTCTGTGGTGATCTGGATGCCGCGAAAATCCAGATAGAGATAAAGCAACATGGCGATAAGGAAATTTACGGTAGGTCCCGCGATAGCTACATTGATCTCCTGGCGGGGGTCGTCTGGCATTTTTTCCAGTGCGGCAACGCCGCCAATGGGTAAAAGGGTGATATTTCGGGTTCGAATTCCGTAGCGACGGGCCGTAAGAGAATGACCAAATTCGTGGAGCACCACACAGCCAAATAGAGCCAGAATAAACCCAACTCCGGAAACTACCGCGGCCAGTGTGCCCTGCTGGTTCCAGTAGCTGATCCCCACCAAATAGATGAGCAATAAAAAGGTGACATGGATATAGATATCAATGCCGGCGATACGAGCTATTTTCCACGACCATTTCATTGATTAATGTTATTCCTCTCTGGATTTGTCAGCTATATGGTCGGTGAGCCTTGCACTCCACCTTACCATTCCGCGCGAGTTTCAGTGACTATGATTCTCACTGGAACAGACATGCTCCATAATCTCGGATACTTCCTTGTTGCTGGCCTTGGGGTGCATAAAGGGGACGGCGCGGATTAGCACACGTAATTGGTGTACATAGCGCCAGCAGTGACGACACATTAACAAGTGCGCCCTGATGGGCAATTGACGCTGCCATGGCAGCTCACCGGCTAGCAGCAGGTCTGAGTCTTCTACAATGTCACGGCAATCTAGCACTCTCCTGTCTCCTGATAGTGATCCACTAGCTTGAATAATTGTGCCCTGGCCCTATGTAGCAATACTCTGGCATTGGATGCTGATATCGACAGTTCGTTACAGATTTCTTCGAAGGAAAGCCCACTGGAGTCGCGCATTTCAAGGATGGCGCGCTGGTGGGTGGGAATTTCAGTCAATAAACGCTCCAGGCATTGCTCGAGATCGGCGCTCATCAACAAGGCGTCAGGGGAGTCCACGTGCCAGGTGGAGGGTGGTTTTTGCCAGCTGCC
The DNA here is from genome assembly GCA_030591305.1 of Pseudomonadota bacterium. Next base: position 2,463 of record JAUVBI010000068.1, on the reverse strand, counting down.
GTTATCCGCGAAACGATCAGCAAGTGCGTCATTGCTATCGTCCACCCCCCCCAGATCCGCAAACAAAAATTCCCGCTTGCGGCTGCGCAGTTGCATTTTGGCCTCATTGAGAACGAGTCGGCTCAACCAGGTCCGCAGCTGCGACCTGCCTTCAAACGTCGATATGGCCTGGTATGCCTTCATCCAGGAAATTTGGACGACCTCTTCTGCCTCGCTGCGGCCCACAATAGGGGTCGCCAAGGCGATTAAGGCGTGATGATGATCTCGGACGAGTTCTGAAAATATTTTTTGGTCGCCGAGTTTCAATTGTTGTAGTTTATCTTTATTCACCAAGCCTTAATCCCAGGAGGAATCCCCCAAAAGTGCCGCTGACATAAATTGACCTTAAGGAACTACCCAATCCAGAGGCGACTCCAGTTTTCTACGTCACAGACAAAACTACCTTTGATTGCTAAGCTGATGCCTTTTCTTCGCTGGTAATATGACCCGCATTTGGCATTGTACATTCTTTGGCCGAGATCTGAAAAAGGAGTTCGGCTCAGGTGACAGGCCCGTGTATGGTGCGTGTTATCAGTGACTGCTGGTAAGGGTAACAATAGAGGTGGGTTGAAAATCTCACTAGTGGCTTCTGGTCCTATCTAAGCGGATTTTGTAACAAAGCTTGTTGGGGTACATCTACCTTTGATAGCGGAATAGGTGGCCCCGCGGGGTTATCACGTAAAACAGGATTGAAAGAATGCATGCCACACTGCCATTGCTAGAAGTGTCAGATTTCCCCCAAATTCGTCGGCGTCATTTGGATACCTTACAGGTAAATCTTGGCTATCGCTGTAACCAGACCTGCGTGCACTGTCATGTTAATGCGGGCCCTAACCGCAAGGAAATGATGGATGCAACAACGGCGGGGATAATTCCTGAGGTATTACGGGCACAAAAGATCACGACCCTTGATCTAACCGGAGGTGCCCCGGAGTTGCACGAAGGTTTTCGGGACCTGGTGAGCGTGGCGACAGGCCTTGGTGTGCGTGTTATAGATCGCTGTAATTTGACAATTCTGTTCGAGTCCGGGCAAGACGATTTGGCTGAATTTCTCGCCAGGCAGCGTGTTGAGGTGGTGGCGTCGCTGCCTTGTTATTCTCTTGAAAACGTCGATCAGCAACGCGGCAAGGGCGTTTTTGACAAAAGCATCGCGGCATTGCAACAGCTGAATTCTCTAGGCTACGGTGGGCAGGGCTCGGGGCTTGTGCTGAATTTGGTGTATAACCCGCAGGGGCCAGTCCTGCCGCCTGACCAGGAGGCATTGCAGGGGGACTTCAGGCGAGAACTGTTCAAGCACTTTGGTATTGTCTTTAATGAGCTGTACGTCCTGGCCAACATGCCCATACAGCGCTTTGGCTCGACGCTAATTTCCAAAGGCCAGTTCCATGACTACATGCAGTTGTTGAAGGACAGCTACCTGCCTGCCAATCTCGACAATGTAATGTGTCGCACCATGCTGAGTGTAGATTGGCAGGGTTTTTTGTCGGATTGTGATTTCAACCAACAGTTGGGGCTGAGCCTCGGTGGTAAACATCGGCCCCATTTACGCGATCTTTTACAGGGCAATGTCGAGGGGTCTTTCATCAGTGTTGCTGGCCATTGCTTCGGCTGCACGGCGGGCCAGGGTAGTAGTTGTGGTGGGGCTCTCAAGGAGCAATAACAATGAAAAAACTCGTACTGGTCTTTTTACTCGCGGTGCTTGTTGCTGGTTTTTTTATCTTTGATCTACACCATGTACTGACCCTGGGTGGAATCAAAGACAGTCTCGGTCAATTTCAAAGCTGGCACACATCATCACCGCTGCTGGCGGCGGGCGCTTTCTTCGCGATCTATATATTGGTGACGGCCTTGTCACTGCCGGGAGCCACAGTTATGACTCTTGTTGGCGGAGCCCTGTTTGGCTTGTTGTGGGCCACGGTGATTATCTCTTTCGCTTCCAGTATCGGCGCGCTGCTGGCCTTTCTGGTATCCCGTTATTTATTGCGTGACGCCGTACAATCACGCTTTGGTAATCGCCTGAAGACCTTCAACGACGGTATCGAAAAAGACGGTGTTTTTTATCTTTTCACGTTACGCCTGGTACCAATATTTCCATTTTTTATTATTAATCTGCTTATGGGGCTGACGCCAATACGGGCGCGTACCTATTACTGGGTCAGTCAGCTTGGCATGCTGGCGGCCACGGTGGTTTTCGTTAATGCTGGAACCCAGCTGGCTCAACTTGAGAGCCTGTCCGGCATTTTGTCGCCGGGGCTGTTGTTTTCCTTTATTCTGCTGGGGATGTTTCCACTGCTGGCAAAGAAAGCCACCGCTGTCATCCAGCGCCGTCGGGTATACGCCAGGTGGAAAAAACCAGCCCGCTTCGATCGCAATCTGGTGGTCATCGGCGGTGGCGCCGGTGGGCTGGTCGCGTCGTATATCGCG
>JAUVBI010000085.1 GCA_030591305.1 Pseudomonadota bacterium | reverse complement strand
TATCCGGGGTAAACGGCCCGGAAGTAAGGGGTTACCACAAGCCTATTATGATTGCCGGGGGCTACGGCAACGTACGTGAAGAACATGTAGATAAGGGTGAATACAGCGCCGGGGCCAAGCTCATTGTACTGGGTGGCCCCGCTATGTTAATTGGCTTGGGTGGCGGTGCCGCTTCCTCCATGGCCAGCGGCCAGAGTGCCGAAGACCTCGATTTTGCCTCGGTGCAGCGCCAGAATCCCGAAATGGAGCGACGCTGCCAGGAGGTCATAGACAGGTGCTGGCAGTTAGGTAAAGACAACCCCATCGCCTTTATCCACGATGTGGGTGCCGGCGGTTTGTCCAATGCTTTTCCCGAACTGGTAAAAGACGGCAACCGGGGTGGACGCTTCGAGTTGCGCAATGTACCCAATGACGAACCCGGCATGTCGCCTCTGGCGATCTGGTGTAATGAGTCGCAAGAACGTTATGTGATGGCGGTGGAGCCGGAGAATCTTGCCCAATTTGAAGCCCTGTGCCAGCGGGAGCGCTGCCCCTATGCGGTGGTGGGTGAAGCCACGGAAGAAATGCACTTGCAACTTACCGATAGTGAGTTCGACAACTTACCGGTAGACCTGCCCATGTCGGTGTTGTTTGGCAAGGCACCAAAGATGCATCGGGAAATTACCAGACAGTCTATTGTCCACGCTGGCTTGCAGCTGGATGCTTCTGTTGCCGAGGCCACAGAACGGGTGCTGCAGTTACCCTCGGTAGCCAGTAAAAGCTTCCTCATAACCATCGGCGATCGGACGATTACAGGCATGGTTGCCCGCGACCAGATGGTTGGCCCCTGGCAGGTACCAGTGGCCGATTGTGCCGTTACCACCGTCTCACTGGACAGCTATGCCGGTGAGGCCATGGCCATGGGCGAGCGCACGCCCATGGCCCTTATTGACGGCCCGGCCTCGGGGCGTATGGCAGTGGCTGAGGCCATCACCAATATTTCGGCGGCGGCGATTGCCGATATCAAGGATATCAAACTGTCCGCCAACTGGATGTGCGCGGCAGGTTACGGCTCGGAAGATGAGGCCCTTTACGATACGGTTAAGGCCGTGGGTATGGAGTTTTGCCCGGCCCTGGGTATTACCATCCCGGTGGGCAAAGACTCCATGTCCATGCGCACCACCTGGGATGATGAGGGTGAGAAAAAATCTGTCACCGCGCCCATGTCGCTCATTATTACCGCATTTTCACCGGTGGTAGACGCTCGCCTTTCAGTGACACCCCAATTACAGCCTGAAAAAGATGCCCGCCTGCTATTGATAGACCTGGGCAGGGGTAAAAATCGTTTGGGTGGCTCCGCTCTGGCGCAGGTTTATAATCAGATCGGCGATACCGTCCCCGATATTCACAATCCGGCAGACTTGAAAGCCTTCTTCGTGTTGATACAGGAATTGCTGGCGGCAAAAATACTGCTGGCATACCACGATCGCTCCGACGGTGGTTTGTTGACCACACTGGTGGAAATGGCTTTCGCCGGTCACTGTGGCTTGCAGATCAATCTTCAGGCGGCAGGGGTTGGTGATCTGGAGCTGTTGTTTAATGAAGAGGCCGGTGCTGTTTTGCAGGTGGCCTCAGCCAATGTGGCGTCCCTTATGGCTCGTGCCAATGAACTTGGCCTGGGAGAGTGTATTGTTGATATTGGCTATGCCCAAAGTGGAGATTCCATCCAGATTGGGAATGGTGAAGCCGTATTACTGAATGATTCCCGGACGAGGCTGCATCAACTGTGGGCGCGCACCAGTTATGAGGTGCAGGCACTGCGCGACAACCCCGAGTGTGCGCGGGAGGAGTATGACCGCATAGGGAGGGAAGGCACTGGCCTGTCAGCCAGCTTGAGCTTTGATCCCGCCGAGGATATTACAGCAGCTCTCAGTAGCACTCGCCCTCTGGTGGCAATACTGCGCGAGCAGGGTGTCAACGGACAAGTGGAAATGGCCGCGGCGTTTCATCGAGCCGGCTTTACGCCGGTGGATGTGCACATGAGCGATATTCTCAGCGGGCGGACACAACTCTCTCGTTTTAAGGGGCTGGTCGCCTGTGGCGGCTTTTCCTACGGTGATGTGTTGGGTGCCGGCGAGGGCTGGGCCAAGAGTATTTTGTTCAATGAATCAGTCCGGGCGCAATTTACCGCCTTCTTCGAGCGTGAGGACACGTTTACCCTGGGTGTATGTAACGGTTGCCAGATGATATCCACCCTGAAAGACCTTATTCCCGGAGCCGACCATTGGCCCCGCTTTGTGCGCAACCGCTCCGAGCAATTTGAAGCTAGGGTGGCATTGATAAAAGTAGAACAGTCCCCATCAATACTTATGTCGGGTATGGCGGGCTCCCATTTACCCATTGCGGTGGCGCATGGTGAGGGACGGGCAGTATTTGCCAGTGAACAGGCGGTGGCGGCCTGCGAGGCCAGCGGTACCATAATACTGCGCTATATTGAGAATAATTTTAGCAATGCGGTGACCTACCCTGCAAATCCCAATGGTTCCACTCATAGTATTGCAGGGCTTACCAGCCTGGACGGGCGGGCAACCATTATGATGCCCCATCCGGAGCGTGTGTACAGAACAATACAAAACTCCTGGGAGCCCGGTGGCTGGGGCGAGGATGGGGGTTGGTTGCGTTTGTTCCGCAATGCAAGGCACTGGTTGCAATAAATACGATGAATACAACAGGTCGGGCAGGGGGCTTAAGTCCTTGTGACTGGCGAACTTTTAATTATAATGGCGCAACTTTCGGGCTAGAGCAACAATATGCTAAATAAGTATCCCCTGTGGAAATATCTGTTGGTGTTTTTTCTGGTAACAGTAGGCTTTTTCTATGCCGCACCCAACTTGTATGCACCCGATCCCGCATTACAAATAGCGGGTCAGAGCAGCTCCCAGCAAATCGATCAAAAAATACTCGACAAAGCCTTGAATGCCTTGGCCGGGGCCGATATCGAGTACTTTGGCGAGGAGATCGACCCCAACGGGCGAAATGCCTTGATTCGCCTGGGTGATAGCGAGCAGCAACTGGTTGCCCAGGCGAAGGTTTCCCGGGTTCTGGGCGATGGTTTTATCGTGGCTCTGAACCTTGCACCCACCACCCCCGCCTGGTTGAGTGATTATGGTGCGCAGCCCATGAAACTCGGCCTGGACCTGAGTGGTGGTGTTCACTTCAAGCTTGAAGTAGATGTAAATGCGGCCATAGAGCGGCGCATGGAATTTTATACCAACTCTATAAAGAAGGTTTTACGGGAGGAGCGCCTGCGGGGTCTGGTGAGCCTGTCGAAAGAAGGCAAGGTGGAGATGCGTTTTAAGGCCGAGGATATTCGCGAGCAGGCCCGTACCGCGATTTCTGACAAGTTTGCCGAGCTGTCACTGGACAGAATGGACAATGGCGATAGTTGGGAGCTGGCCGCATTTTTGTCCGAACAGGCCAAGGCGGAGATAGCCGACTACGCCGTGAGCCAAAACCTTACAACCCTGCGCAACCGGGTGAATGAACTGGGTGTATCAGAGCCGCTGGTTCAGCGTCAGGGTAAAAACCGTATCGTGGTGGAATTGCCCGGTATTCAGGACACCGCCGAGGCCAAGCGTATACTCGGCAAGGTGGCCAACCTGGAGTTTCGTTTGGTGGCCAGCATGGACGCTCCCGCATCGGAAAAACAGCGCTATGAATACCGCAGCGAGGCCAGGGCGGGTGCCAGTGAGTGGCTGGAGCGCTCGGTTATCCTGACGGGTGAGCGTGTGTCAAATGCCCAGGCCAGTTTCGACCAGAATGGCCGTCCCAATGTACAGATTAGCCTGGACAGCGAGGGCGGCACCATGATGTCCCGGGCCACGCGCAATAATATCAAACGCAGAATGGGCGTGCTGTTTATCGAGCGAAAGTATCGCACCCGTTATGAGACCCAGCCCGATGGGTCTGAAATCGTGGTGAAGATTCCCTACGACGAAAAGAAATTGCTGACGGCTCCGGTGATTCAGTCTGCCCTGGGTGCGCAGTTTCAGATCACTGGTCTCGACAACCCCATGATGGCCTCCGAATTGGCCTTGATGCTGCGCGCCGGAGCGCTGGCGGCGCCCATCACGTTTGTTGAAGAGCGCACCGTGGGCCCATCTCTGGGTGCAGAAAACATTCGCCAAGGTGTCAAGTCTGTGCAGTACGGTCTGGCTCTGGTGGTGTTGTTTATGCTGCTTTACTACCGCGTATTTGGTGTAGCGGCAGTTATCGCCTTGAGCACTAACCTGGTGCTATTGATAGCCATCATGTCAATAATGGGTGCCACGCTCACACTGCCGGGTATCGCGGGTATTGTGTTGACGGTGGGCATGGCGGTAGATGCCAATGTGTTGATTTTCTCGCGAATACGGGAGGAAATTGCCAATGGCCTGTCGCCGCAGATGGCCATTCACGCCGGCTTTGAACGGGCGGTGTCCACTATTCTCGATGCTAATATCACCACCCTGATTGTAGCCATTATTCTCTACGCCGTGGGCACCGGGCCTATCAAGGGCTTTGCGGTTACACTTTCTGTGGGTATTATTACCTCCATGTTTACCGCCATCATGGGCACCCGTGCGCTGGTTAACCTGTTCTATGGTGGGCGCAAGGTCAAGAAACTGGCCATAGGGGGGAAGGGATCATGAAGGTGATTAATTTTATGGGTCAGCGCAAGTTGGCAATGGGCTTCTCCGCGTTGTTAATGATTGCAGCCATAGGTTCTTTATTTATCAATCAACTGAACTGGGGGCTGGATTTTACCGGCGGCACCCTGGTTGAGGTGCACTACAGCGAATCGGCAGACCTCAATGGCATTCGTACGATCTTGAACACGACGGGATACGAGGGTGCGACAGTGGTGAGTTTTGGCACGGACCGGGATGTTCTGATCCGCATGCCACAGGGCTATTCTGATAAGCAGGGCGGCGAGTTGTTAGTGGTTCTGCAAGAGGCCTTCCCCGGCACCGTGGAGTTGCGCCGTATCGAATTTGTCGGCCCTCAGGTGGGTGATGAATTGCGTGAACAGGGTGGCCTGGCTATGTTGCTGGCTCTGGGCCTGGTGATGCTCTACATTGCGTTTCGGTTCCAGATCAAATTTGCCGTGGGCGCGGTTGTGGCCCTTGTGCATGACGTGCTCATTACCCTGGGTTTCTTCTCGATTATGGGCTATGAGTTTGACCTGACCGTACTGGCCGCAGTTCTGGCGGTTATCGGTTACTCGCTCAACGACACTATTGTGGTATCGGATCGTATCCGGGAGAATTTTCGTAAACTACGCCGGGCAGATTCGCAAGAGATTATCAACATCTCTCTTACCGAGACGCTGGGTAGAACGGTGGTCACTTCCCTCACAACCTTGCTGGTGCTAATTTCCCTGGCAATATTTGGTGGTGAGATGATTCACGGCTTCGCCATCGCCCTGATCGTAGGCGTTATAATCGGTACTTACTCGTCGATCTACGTCGCCGCCAGCGCCCTGATGGCAATGGGTGTGAGTAAGGAAGACCTGATGATTCCTATCAAGGAAGGGGCAGATCAGGAGAGTTTGACCCCCTGAAAACTGGGGGCAGGCGCCGGGACCAACCTGCGGCAGACCCACGCGGGTTCTGCATGATCAACCCGTGTTTGCCTGAAAGTGACCTGAGCCACACCGAGGTGAGTGTATCTTGGCGGCGGCCTTCTTCGCCATGATACGCGGGCCATTATTACTTTCAATTAGTGGACATTGCTCCACCCTTAATGCGTTTGTATATTTCTTCGCGATGTATCGTCACGTCTTTTGGAGCGTCAATGCCAATACGAACCTGCTTTCCCTTTATTTCCAGCACGGTAATGGTGATATCGTCAGATATCATCAGCGACTCAGATATTTTTCGCGTTAAAATCAACATAATTACTTTTCCTGAATCTTAATAATTGTGAAATCATCCTGTGGGCCACTACCACCACTAACCGGGTCGTAGGATGCAAAAAAAGCCTGAGTCTGCACCGTTCATACTGGTCACTTTTGTTCCAGGGGCTCCTGATTGCACCACACCAAATTAAGGCAGCTACCCAACCATAGAGTTTCGAGTTCGCGAAATATAAAGTCCAATCTGGACGGGGGGCCGAACACTCCCTCCCTGCCTGCATCGATGAAATGAAGTGCAGTGTGAGTGCTGGTGATGCTCTGTCGAACAACGATTGCCTGTAGTACTATGGTTTTATTGTCGTAGCTCAAACTGACATTTACTTTTGCGCCGACCTTACCAATAACTTGCTCAGTTTCAACATAAATCCCAGCGACACTTACATCGATCGGCTTAACTGCGACCTGCCTGTCAGTTGTTTCTACAAACACACGAAAATGTTTTGAAATGTCCTGTTTGAGTCGGCTCAGGTCGATACGAAAGGCAGTCCGGTGATCCGATTGCGAATAGAAGTAGGTATTTAGAAACTGCACAATTATTGGTAATTCGCTGGGGTCGATATGTGCACAGCTGCAAGATTTTCCGACTACTTCAAATTCGACCTTATTGTTTTTTGTTCGAATTATCAGATTGCCAGAGCGCATCTCAGACATAGACCAATTTTCCTTGTATTGATGACGTTTTCCCCTGCATAGATGGCGTTGCCAATGCCAAGCAAAGCCTAAATAGCTATGAATATAAGGTTACCCTGTATCTAGCTTCATTTATTTACGTATGATTACGTAAGCAGAAATACATGATTAGTTGAAGCTGGCCCGATCCGAATGATGGTGCCCGTGTAGAATGCTCTTTCGTCCGGGGTAGGTAGAGCTTAAGGGTGGTACCGGTTCCGACCTCCGAGTAGATCTACAGAGCGTTTGACAAACCCATTCTTGAAGGCCTGTTATGTCCTGACTGCCATGACCATTTTTACGAGGTCGACTACGGAGTTAGCTTGCATTTTATCAATTATGTTTTTGCGATGAATCTCGATAGTCCTACTACTTATACCGAGTATACGAGCGATCATTTTGTTGGACTTTCCTTGAATTAGCCATTCCAATACCTCGCATTCGCGAGGTGTTAGCAGCATCATTCTCTGCTCTATCTGTGACCGCTGCAACTGCTCATGCCGGTTTCGTAGGTCCAGCCGCATCGCCTTGTTGACGTAATTCAACAACACGTCCAGCTGAACTGGTTTTTCGATAAATTCTACGGCCCCCGCCTTCATTGCATCAACGGCCATATGCACTTTAGCTTTACCTGTGAGAAAGATGATGGGAGTCTGGTTGCCCTGTGCTGTGAGGACTTTTTGTAACTCAAGACCATCCATGCCCGGCATTACTATGTCGAGCAGCAGGCACCCTGGATTGTCCGGGCTATAGGTCACCAGGAAATCTTCAGCGGAGGCGTAGCTCTCTACTATAAGATTTTCCGTCTTGAGTGTCTCTTCCAACCAGTTACGAATCGTTCGGTTATCATCGACAACATATACTGTTGGCCCTGGAGCCATGTGCGTATTCCTTTTATGAACAATCAAAAAATTATTTTCTGAACATTTTCAAAATCGGATATATCCAACTCTCTAAATCAGTACTATTCCCTTCTGAGGTGTGTAGTGGGTGTGAGTATATCAGAAGCGGCTCATTGGTTCGGGCTCTTCAGTAAAATCCAGATCATCTTGGAGTTCGAAGCTATCTGATGATTCCAGGCGTAACTTAAGGCGCAGATTGTTTTTGGAGTTGGCGTGCAAAAGGGCTTCTTCAGGGGTAATTTTGCCAGCATCAAGCAGTTCATATAAAGCGTGACCAAAGGTTGTCATCCCAGCGTATACACTCTTCTTCATGGCTTCGTGGATATCAGACAAGCGTCCGTTTTCAATAAGGTCAGCGACAAAGGGTGTGTTGATCAGAACCTCAACCGCCGGAACCCGACCGCCATCGACTGCTCGCACCAGGCGTTGGGCTACAATGGCCCGCAAGTTCTTCTGCTTCGGGTTTGGCAGACAGTTCAATTTAGACGGCTATCCTGTTTGGGCGGGGACCTTTATTTCTGTACCATAGTGTCTTTAGGCGTGACATGGTAGTGGGATGAAAATTTCAGCGATTTCCCCAAGTGATTTCTTAACAGGCTGCTGTATTACCTAATCAGGACAGCCACATAGAGACAAATTGTGACAATTTCATTGCAAGAAATTTCTGACCGTTTGGAGATTCAAGATATCATCGTTGAATATGCTGATATTATTGACAGTTGTGAAATTGATCGCCTGGCGATATTTTTACCCAGAATGCCTTTATTGATTATTCAGCGATGGGCGGCGAATAAGGGTTCCGCTGCTACCATACGGGGACAGTTTACTTAATTCAGATGAAAAGAAATTTTAAGCACCTAACGAAATCTGGCTGTATAGGCAGCTTGCAAATTAAAAACAGGATGATTGTGTCGGCAATGGGCGTCAACCTGGCCGAGACCGATGGCAGTTGTGGCGAGCGCCTGATTGCCTATCATGAGCGCCAGGCCCGGGGTGGAGTTGGCTTGATCGTGCTTGGAGTAACCGGGGTGGCCTGGCCCCACGGCGCTAACCAGCCACGCCAGATTGCTATTTCAGAAGACCGCCATATTTCCGGCCTGCAAGCGTTGGTCCAGGCAGTGCATCAACACGGCACCAAAGTGGCGGCCCAACTTCATCATGGCGGGCTGGTGGCTGTTCAGGATGCGAAGGAGGGCAGGCCGATATGGGTGCCATCGTATCCAGCCAAGAGCCGCAGTGATATTGGCGAGAGCATGTTGATGGAAGAAATCATGGCCTTCCACGACCCCGATGCACCGCCTCCCCAGTTGCATGTGATGACCCAGGAGGACATTAACACCGCAATTGAAAAATTTGCAGCTGCGGCAGTGCGGGCAAAAAAAGCCGGCATTGATGCGGTGGAAATTCACGCCGGCCACGGTTATCTTATTTCTGAATATTTGTCTCCTGCCATGAATCAGCGTGAGGATGAATACGGCGGCAGTCTGGAAAATCGGGCGCGCCTGTTGTTACAGATTATTGTGGCAGTTCGCGCAAGTGTCGGCCCGGATTTTCCAGTGTGGGTGAAGCTGGATTCCCAGGAGTTTGGCAAGAGTGAGGGCATTACTCTGGCAGACGCTAAAGTCGTGGCAAAAATGGTTGAGGCCGCGGGTGTCAATGCCATTGCCGTTACGGCCTATCATGATTCCGACCAAGGTGCGTTGCACTCCGGTTCGCACACGCCACAACCCGAGGAACACCTGGTTGCCAATGCTACAGCGATTAAACAGAGTATTTCTATACCGGTAATTGTTCCCGGTCGTATAGAGCCAGCATCGGCAGATAAGCACATCGGCAAGGGCCATTTCGACTTTTTGTCCATGGGCCGAAAAATGCTGGCCGATCCCGACTTGCCCAACAAGGTGATAGCGGGAACACTGGAGCAGATACGCCCCTGTATATACTGTTACTGCTGTATCAGCCAGATTTATGTGCTCAAGTCGGTGAAGTGCGCAGTGAATCCTGAGACGGCAAGGGAAAAAGACCGGGTATTAATTGCCACCGATAAACCGCGTCACATCGCGGTAGTGGGTGGCGGGCCCGCGGGCATGGAAGTGGCCAGACGTTTATCCCTTTGCGGTTTCAAAATTACCCTGTTGGAAAGCAGTGGCCGTCTCGGCGGCACGCTGCAGTTTGCCAGCATTCCCTATGAACCCAATGAACGTTTGTTAAAGTGGTTGCGACTGCAGCTGGAACAGTCCAGCGTTGAGGTCCGGCTAAGCACGCTGGCCAGTGTTGAAGCACTCAAGAAACTCGGCGTTGACGAGGTTATAGTCGCCACCGGAGCGCAGCGCCCAATGCCCGATATTCCCGGCGCACAGCGTGATTTCGTTTTCAGTGGTGACGAAATTCGCGCTCTGGTGATGGCTGAAAACAATCCGAACTTGCGCCGCAAAACCAGCGCTTTTACCCGCCTTTTAGTGAGTTTTGCCGCCAAAACAGGCATTACCGGAATACCCGCCCTGGTCAGGCTGGCCTCGCGTGTGTGGTTACCCCTGGGTAAGAAAATAACCATTATTGGTGCCGAGTTGGTTGGCCTGGAATTAGCTGAATTTCTGGCGGAGAGAGGCCGTGTAGTCACTGTGATAGACAGTTCACCGGAAGCGGGCAAGGGCTTGTTCCTGGTGCGCAGAATGCGTTTGCTGGACGAGCTTCACCACCTCAAGGTCACGCTGATTAAAAATGCGGGCGATATTGATATTGGGGAGAACAAGGTCAGCTACAGCAATACCCTGGGGCAGCAACGCAGTATCGATACCGATCATGTGATTGTTGCCAAAGGTGCCAGCGGAAACACTGCATTGGCTGAGCAATTTCAGGCTGCTGGTTTTATCACGCACAGCATCGGTGACTGTACCGGTGTATCCTATATAGAAGGCGCGATGGAAGCGGCTGCGGAGCTGGCGATGGAGTTGCTATGAGCTACGGCACTGTTATCCAGTAATTTTACTATAGGCCTCCAGAATGGGTGCAAATTGGTCGGGGGTCGAGCCGTGAATCACCAGGCCATCAGCGCCATTGTCGAATTGGTTGCGCCACGCCTGTGCACAGCTTTCGGCATCACCCGTTGCCGCGGGAAGCCATTCTTTGGGAATGAGCTCGCTGATTTTATCCAGTTGCTCCAGTGTGGCAACGCTGTCAATGCCACCGGCGATAGAGGCAACCAGTTTGTTGGCACGAAAGGCGGTTAGTACTTCTGTATCCCATTCATTGAGTTCCACCAGCAATTCCACGTAGCCAGGTGCTTGCATATACGTGGCCATGCGGGCAACCAGCTTTGTCAGGTAGTCTTCTTCGCTCAAGTTTAAAACTGTCGCAAACACCGCGTGTAGTTTTATCTCATCGGGATTTCGCCCGGCTTTTTCTGCGCCATCGCGTATAAATGCTTTTGCGCGGCGCAGGCCGTGGTCTGTCACAAAGGTGTGCAAGTGTACGCCATCGAAATGTTGCCCCGCAAAACGAAGGCTATTCGGCCCAAAGCCCACAAAATGGATGGGAATGTCGGCCTTCATCCAGTCTCCCATGCTGAGGTAGGGCAGCGTGCCCATCAGGCCCTCATGTCCCATGATTTTTTCGCCGTGCCATAGCTTGCGCAACAGTTCTATACATTCTTCTAATTGGGCGTTACTGACGTTATCCAGGCCCATCAGCTGATTGCGAATGCCTACGCCCCTGGCCAAGCCCAATTCAAAACGGCCATTCGATATGTGGTGTAATGAACTGCACATCGTGGCGAGCACCATGAGGTGACGCGTATGTATATTGGTGCCAGCGGTGGCGACATGAATAGAACTCGTCACTGCCAGTGCTGCTGAGCAAATTACAGCGGCATCTTTTACATCAAAACGTTCCGATAACCAGACTTTTCCCAGCCCCAGGGCCTCGGCCCGTTTTGCTTCGTCGATGGCATCGGCAGGTGTTGTGGTGTGTCCGGGTA
>JAUVBI010000008.1 GCA_030591305.1 Pseudomonadota bacterium | reverse complement strand
CGGCAGTCGAGACTCCATGGATGGATTCACGTCGTGTCTTGATAAGGGGCAGAGCAGAGCATTCCTTGGGACTCAATAACGGAACCCAATTAACACACAACGAGATCACCGCCATGCTATCAAAATTCGACGATTACCCCATCCACCAGACTTCTCAGCCGGTATTTCACACTGCTTCCAGTGACAAAAATACCTATGACCGTTACTGGTATAACGGGCATGCCAAAGATGGCAGCTTCTACTTCGGTGTGGCCCTGTGTCGCTACCCAAACCTTGGGGTTCTCGATTGCAGCTTGAGCCTGGCTATCGATGGCCATCAGTACGCGTTTCATGCCTCCCGCCGGGCGCCGCTGGAACCCACTGATACTACTGTTGGGCCCTTCGCCTTGCAGATATTGGAGCCCATGGGTCGACATCGAATTCTCATCGGGCCCAATGAAACAGGTATTGAATGTGACCTGCTGTTTACGCCCAGAACCGCCTGTGTCGAAGAGGGACACCAGGTATTACGCAATGAACGCCATGTGGTTATGGAATCCACTCGCCTGGACCAGTTTGGGTTTTGGGAAGGTATTATTCGCTATGACGGCAGGGAGCTAAACGTTGATGGGCGCACGACCTTTGGCTTAAAGGATCGATCCTGGGGGCTCAGGCCTGTGGGCGAGACTTACACGGGGGGGGCGCCGCTGGACAGTTTTCAGGAATTTCATTTCTGCTGGATGCCGATTCACTGGGATGACCATTGCAGCTTGGCTGGGTGGTTTGAGAATGATCAGGGCAATCAGTGGCATACAGACCAGGCCTTTTTACCGTTGTACGCCACCATGGATGATATTCCAGGCACCACCGATCCCGCTGAAAAAATATGGAATGGCACGGTTGGGCACCAGATGCAGTTTATTCCGGGAACCCGGCGTGCCCAGTCTGCTGTAATAACCATGAATGATGGCAACGGTGATAGCCTGGAGGTTACCCTTGAGACGGTTCTGGTTCATTGCATGAAAGGCCTTGGATATCAGCACCCCGAATGGGGCCATGGAATGTGGCATGGTGAGTTGGCTGTTGCCGGGGAGAGCTGGAAAGACAGTGATCTGGACCCGCTGGCCCTGGAAAATATACATATACAGCAAGTTGTTAAAGCTAGCTGTGGCGACAAGGTAGGCCACGGCGTGTTGGAGCAACTGCACATTGGTGCATCGGTGTCCTACGGTTTCAGTGATTGGTTTGATGGCGCCAAATAATTGCTAGCAGCAGGATGAATTTGTTCCAGTAGAGTCTGACATGCTAAAGGGTATGCTGGTACCGCAGCCTGGAAAGATTCCCCTGTGGGTGTCTGTGTCGCCAATAAACTCAAAATGTTCCCTGAAACGTGAATTGTGGAGCATCAACCAGGTGTTTCCACACACGGGAAAATTTACGCCCTTTTCCATACGGTGGTGGGCGTCCAGCTCGAAAACATCGGGGTGCTGCTCCACGGTGCCCCTATAAATGACAGCCTGCCCATAGTCCTCACAGGCTAACTCCAGCTCTGGAATTTTGAACAAGCGGTAGGTGGCTGAATAGAAATTGATATGGCCTATCAATGCCTCGATATCGGCATTATTGATGCCCAGTACACGATCTTCTACCAGACGGGGGTCGGCAAAGCCTGCCGTCTTGCTCAAACTCAAAAAATCGTTCCAGTACAGCGCGCCGCTCAGGCATTCGCCAAAAAGAATCGGGTCATCAACCAATTCCTGTGGCACACGCCTGTCGGCGTACACGTCGGAAAAATACAGCTCACCGCCGGGCTTTAATACACGATACGCTTCGCGCAGCACCGCTTCTTTGTCTTCACAGAGGTTGATGACGCAGTTGGAGACAATGATATCGAAGCTGTTGTCTGCAAAACCGAGATCATCCAGCTTTTCCAGATAACCCTTGAGAAATTTGACGTTGGAATTTTGATAGCCGAAGGCCTCGCGGTGATAGTCGATGTGACGGTTGGCGACGATGAGTTGTTCATCGGTCATATCCACACCCACCACGCTACCGTGTTCCCCCACCAGTGCGGACAGGGTATAGGCATCCCGCCCCGAGCCACTGCCAAGGTCCAGTATGCGCAAGCCATTTAATGACTCTGGAGCTACCAGGCCGCAGCCGTAGTAGCGTGAATGGACTTCCTCATGGATTTTGGAAAATATCTCTTTTAAATAACCGGCCGGTTGATCGAGCGTGCAGCAGGCATCGGTCTTGAGGTCGGTGGTTTGCTGCAGTGTTTTGCCATAATAATCTTTTACGCTTTCTAGCATGGAGTATGGACCGGTATGTGGTTTTAATAGGGGCGGGAGTTTACCACCTGCGAACTATTTTTTCGAAAATTATGAGGTAGTAGTTAGGGGGGAGGCGCAGCCGTCACCGAGTGCCGCTGTGCCACTTGCAGGCGTATCAGGTAGAAAAAGGGGGGCGTTGGCCTCCGCAAAGTACGTCGGTGACATGCTCGGTATCCATATACTCCTTGAGTTTAATGAGCTCGCCATTACTGAATTCGAACAGGAAATGGTATTCATTGACGTAGGTCTGGCCGGATACATGCTCCCCTTCGCTTAGGGCTTCCACTGCCACTTTTTCACCTTCACCTATCATATCCAATACGGTGAATTTCAGGCCGGACGGGAAGACGTCGTAAATGCCGCCCACGGCAGCCCTTATGTCCTTTTTTGAGAACTGTCCTGAAATCAGCGTGTTTCCCATGGTTTGCACATAGCCCATGTCAGCGTACGTGTTGACGATGGCGTCGACATCTCCCGAATTCAGGGCCTTGAAGAAATTCTTTACTATCGCTTTGTTTCTGTCGCTATTGCTCATCGTGTTACCGTTTCTGAGAGTGAAGAATGATAAAACCGGAGGTTCCGGAGGCCATGAAAGGATAATAACCGTGCAGCAGCCCAGTGCCAGTGTTTGTGGTCTCAGCAGGGCGGATAGTGCAGGGCGGTTCAATTATCCGGCATCTGGCAGTTCAAGGGCTCGAATTGAGGAGGTGCCGGAGTTGTAGCCGCTGACTCTATTTCTTTTCGGGGGAATGCCCATCATTTTTATGTGAAATAAACTAATAAAAACAATAGGATACATTTTTCAAAAGATATATTAAATAATTTGGAATAAACCTGCCCCAGTAATCGTCATGTACATAAGAACGGAGTGAAACCACTTGGAGTAGGTGGAATGGCTCTCGAAGACCTCAACATGACGGGGGGAAGCGGGACTCGAACTATCTACCTTCGTTTTTGCCGAATCTATTGTTGATTCCATCTTTCTGATGCCCCTTCCCAGAGCGAGAATGTTAGCGCCTCTGCTTTGGGCTTCAGGCTTCAGAGCTTATCGCCACGTGAGTGGTGATAAGCTCTTCTTCTTTCTGCCCCTTAAAATTGTTTCTTAAAAACTGTAATGCCACCAACGGCCCTGACTGCGACGTCGATTTATTGTGGCTGTCGATTGACAGAAATTTTCAGTGAGCAGGATTTATAGATTTACGCTTGAGCAGTGACCCAGGGCGCCCAGGAAAGGCGACCTGTTTGACTTGCCAGCTCATTACACCCAACGATTTAAGAGTTGTAACTCTGCGCTTATTGCCAGCCTTTGGCAATAAGCGCTTGTTCCTGCTCTGTACTCAGGGCGATACCTGCAGCATTATTTTCCATGAATATGGCTATTTGATCTGAGTCAGCGGCGCCCGCTGTGCGGTATTCGTCAGGCGAAGCCACCTGTTGGGTTTGTGTGTCCAGGGCTTCGGTAATCCAGGTGCCTTCGGCGCGCTTACAGGCTATGCCGCGGGAATGACCGTTCTGACGGGAGAGTAGTAGGTATTCGCGACACCAGCCCCCGTCGATGTGGGCATAAGTAAGCAGAGGCCTGAGTTCTCGGCCATCGCTTAGAATATCCCAGCCATCACCGTGGGACGGTGTATTTTCCAGTGCTTCGGCGAGTAGTGTGTCAGAGCCTGGCGTGGGCCCGGTGAACTGCTGCCCCGTACCCTGAACCAGTAACAGCCCGGAAGCTGCCATAATCGAGGCTGCGATGGCAAACCCCCAACTGGCTTTGCGTTGTCGTCCGGGGAAGGGGACAACATTGCCTGAGTGATGGTCTGATTTACCCAGCATGCGAATAATACGTGCGGGGACCATGCGCGCGAGGGGGGTGTTAAAGGTGCTCTTCAGGGTTTCATTAATCTCCTGCATATTCTGGAAGTGCTTTTGCAGCTGGGGTTCAGCGGCAAGCCGCTGTTCCAGCCCGCTAGCGTCCAATGCACTGAGCTCACCGTCCAGGTACTGAGATAGCAATTCTTCGTCTTGATGTTTCATATTCATTCCCAACCTATCTATTAGTCCGACTTTTATGGTCTATCGTGTTTAGCCGGTTCTTTATGTCTACTCTATCTGTCTTGGCCTTATTCGTCATTTGAGGAACCGTAGCTGTCGGCCAAATGGCGCCGAGCTCGTGCTATACGGCTCATAATGGTGCCTATGGGTACCTCTAATATCTCTGCGGCCTCCGCATAGGTCTTGCCGTCAATCGCTACCAGGCTCAATGCCAGGCGTTGTTCATTGGGCAATTTGTCCAGTGCAGCAGCCACGGCATTCAGCTCCTGCTCGCCACCTGCGATATGCTCTGCAGAGCGTGCCACCTCTGGCTCAGCCTCCACCAGTTGTGGGTATCTTTGCCGTACATTCCGGGATCTAATTTCATCGATCCAGGCGTTTTTACAAACCCGGTAGGCCCATTTCACTGCATGGGCGTTTACCGGCATTCCTTTTTCCAGTACCCGTTCAACGGTTATTTGCAGTAAATCGTCCGCATCTGCATGGTTTCTGGTCAGCGAGTAGCAAAACCCGCGTAAACCGCCCAGCCCGGCGAGCAATAACTCGCGCTGTGTGTCGCTGAGCGATGGCATAATTTCCCTATTAATCAAATGACGTTTTATGAGATGATTCTATTCCATCTGGCGGAATATTTCTGTGCCCTATTCGTCTATATAGTGCCAGATATAAAACTATTTAGTGGAATGCACCCCTATGTTTACCTTCGACACCTTGGCCCAAAGGCCTGCAGATATCACGAGTAGAGGGTTACTTGCTGGCCTGCGACCTGCGGTGTGTCTGGTGTTTAGTGGATTGTTGGTGCTCGCCGCGCCGTTACAGGCCGACTTCCCAGAGGATGGTTTTCCCGATGGCGTAATCGACACAGTGGTGGAGAAGACCCTTGCTGAAAAACTGGAAGAGAGTGTAGAGCAGGCTACTACAGATCGGCTGGAGGAGAGCCTGGAAGATCGGGTGTTGTCCCTGGGTGGCTACCCTGAGGGCTATATTGAAGCCAAGGTTGAGGAGACTCTGGAGGAGCGAGTTTTATCACTGGGCGGTTACCCGGCGGGTTATATCGAGTCCAAGGTTGAAGACAAGGTAGCTGAGGCTGTGGAGGAGAGCGTCGCCGAAGACATTGAAGAGTCGGTGGATGAAAGCATTGCCGAGGCGGTGGAGGAAAATATCGAAGAAAGTGCAGAAGAAGCCATTGTTGAGAACGTCGAGGAAGACATCGCCGATGATGTCGAAGATATTGTAGAAGAAGCCGTTGCGGAGCAGCTGGAGGAAGGCCTGGAACAGAGCTTAGGGCAAGCTCTTGAGTTTGAAATTTCACAGAGCGCAGAGGCCGGTATTGAAAGCGGCCTGGAAAACGATATTGATCAGGTTCTGCAAAGCATTGAGAGCCAAATGGAGGTCTACGAGGGCCAAATTCATAAGAATCAATGGTTGGTGATGGCCGAGCCAAAAGTTTTCGAAGAGTTGGCAAAAGAGGGCTATTTGTTTGACAAGGTCACCGACTTGCCAGGAATTGGTTTGCGTCTGGCAGAAGTTGCCGCTCCCTCCAGTTTTGATATCACCGAGGCCCGGCAGGGGGTTCTCGATGTGGTGGGTAGCGAGCGTGCCAAGGTTGACTTAAACCACATCTACACGGCGGGTGTTACTACAGCTACCCAAAGCAGGGGCGTATTGCCGCGAGACGCCATCACAGTCCCGGCAGATATCGATGAATTGCCCCTGCGTATCGGTATGATAGATAGCCTGATAGACACCTCTCACCCCTCTCTGGATGCATCGCGTATTCAGAGCCGTTCGTTTGTAAGCAAAGGTTCCGAGCAGCCCAAGTTTCATGGCACGGCCATTGCCTCAATTCTGGCAGCCAGTACGTCGGACTATATCGGGCTGGCTCCCAATGCCGAAATATATGCTGCTGCCGTTTTTGAACAGGATAAAAAACGCGGAGAATTTGCCAGTACGGTAAGCCTTGTTCGCGCTCTGGACTGGCTGGTAACGTCAGATGTTGATGTGATTAATATCAGTCTTGCCGGACCACCTAACAGGCTTCTGGAGGCGGCCCTGAATCATGCCGCGAAAAGAGACATGCTGATTATTGCGGCAGCGGGCAATGGTGGTCCCACTGCGAAGCCCATGTATCCCGCCGCTTACGATTCGGTTATAGCAGTAACCGCCGTCGATACAGACGGGCAGGTGTTTCGCTTGGCCAACCGCGGAAAGTACCTGGATCTAGCTGCCCCCGGGGTTGACGTGCAACACGCAAAAGCCGGTGGTGGTTATACCGCCTCATCAGGCACTTCTTTTGCGGTACCTTTCGCAGCGACAGCTGCAGCCAGAATTCGCTTGTTGCGGCCCTCTGAAAATGCCCGGGAGCTGTTGGTTCTGTCAGCCGAAGATATTGGAGAACCCGGGCGTGATGATATCTACGGCTATGGTTTGTTACAGCTCGAGCAGATTGCGATCCCGATACAACTCAGCAGCAGCAATAGTTTACCAGCGGTAGACGAATCGGGTTCCTAGTATATTCTGGGTGTAGTCCGCGCGCGGCAGGTTAGAGTCGTAATCGCTATATCCCGCGTAAAACTGCACAGCAGCTTTTTCTGTCACAGGCACTTTTAAATCGATACGCCAGCGCTCCCGCTTGTCATCACGATTTTTATCGATATCTGGCGTGGTGGACAGATAGCCCCTGTCCTCATATCTCAATGCCAGCTGCAAGGTAGCTACTTTGGAGAAGAGGTCGAACCGGTGAATATATCGAACCTTCATATTCCCAGACTTGTAATCGAATTCTTTGGCGTTGGCATTCTCATATTTATATTGGTAGCCAAAATTAAAATACCGACGTAACCCCCGCAGGAAGAAGTAGATGTCGAGTTCGGCTGAATGGCTTACCGCATCTCTTTCACTGCGGTTTGCTATTATTTTGTCTGAGTAGACATAGGCCCCTCTGGCGAACCATTTTTTGGCCAGGAAGCCAGAGATGGAAGGGGATACCCTATAGAATTCCAGAAACTTCTTGTTATCCAACCTGGACTGTATGTAGAAGAGGGAAATTCCTGAGTCCAGTTCGCCCATATCAAAATCGATGATGGAACCCAGAATGTGGGTCTTCCTGTTTACCAGTGAAAACTCACTGTAAGTTGTTTGACTGTAATCGTAACTCAAGTCCAGTTTGGTGTTGTCAGAGAGTTTGGTGTGAGCGCCGATCTTGGCGTCAAGAGTGAGACCATAGTCACTTTGGCTGCTGTTTAAATCGACCTCATCTACTGACACATTGCTGTCGTATTCCCCGCCTATACCGACTTCCGCTACGAATGCGATAGAATCATTGTCTTCCTGGGAGAACGCTGCAGCAGCGTATATTCCTGCGAGGAAGATAAAGACAGTGGCAATTGAATTTACAGTCATGGCTCAGGGGGCAATCGGCTGTACTTCCCGGCAGTGCGGGTGAAGCAGGATCACAAGTTCTCGATGTGGTTAATGTATTTCATGTGTTGTGAGCTGACATCTGCATTTTCGTCTATCCCTCCCGCTATGCCATCGGCTCCCAGCGTTAGAAGCTGGTAAGAACCCTTCACGCCCGCCATTGCGGAGGCGCTGTAGACGTAGGGTATATTCCAGGGGTCCAGAGGAAGCGTATTCAGGTAGCCTCCCTCGCGGAAGCGCCGTGGCACGGGCGTGGACTTGCTGGCATGGCGTAAGGCGTCAAGCCCCTGTTTTGACCTGGGTAGCATAAAGTTATCTACCTCGTATTGTTCCAGTGCCGTACCCAGGCGGATGTAGTCAGCTCGTATGAGCAGCAACGTGGCCTTATTTTTCCCCGAAAAATTAATGCCGTAAAAGCCATGCAGGCTTTTAGCTGGATCAGCGCTGCAAAAAATGGACATATCTTCCCGGGAGGGGTGCACATCTACCTTTTCAGAGCGATAAATAAAGGGCCGATAGCTCTTGTCCTTCGGCCTCCTTCTGATAGAAAAATCACCGCATACCACGTTTCCAGGGAAGCTCTCCAACGCTCGATAGCTGATTTCATTGGAGTGAAGTACGGTGGATTCTACAGATTGCCTGGCCAATTCTGTATGGTTGACGCAGGCCTGCGCCAATAGTGCTGTACCGAGTATCAGGAGCCACTTCATATTATGCCTTCTTCACAAATTCTGATTTCAATTTCATAGGACCAATGCCTTCGATTTTGCAGTCGATGTCGTGGTCACTATCGACCAAGCGGATGTTTTTGACTTTTGTACCCACTTTAACCACGGAAGAACTGCCTTTTACCTTCAGGTCCTTGATAACGGTGACAGTGTCTCCATTTTGCAGGATATTGCCGTTGGTATCTTTATACACGGGGGCATCGTCGTCCTGGTCTGAGCTGGTATCCTGGGACCATTCATGGGCGCACTCGGGACACATATACAGGTTCCCGTCGGGGTAGGTGTATTCACAATTACACTTTGGGCAGTGGGGTAGGTCACTCATTGTATCTGTCCTGAATGATGAGGTCTCTATGATAACAGCCTGTAGAGACCTATCGGTGCAATACCTTGATAATTTCGTTTCTCAGTTCGGTGGGGTCAATGGCCATGTCATGTCGGGGGTTACCACATTAGGTCATCGGGAATCTGGTAGTCGGCATAGGGGTCCTCTTCATTGATCTCTACTTTTTCCTTGCTGTTGAGAAGGATAACGATATGTTTTTCCCGCTGTTCGATTTTTTCGGCAATGACTCGCGGGATAAGCGAGTATTCATCCCCGAGCTTGGCGATGGCAAGTTGACCTCTGCTTAACTCATTTTGTAAGCCGGGAGTGACGTAAATTTTCTTGATCTTGTTGCCGTCGGTGAACTGATAGGCAGCTTCGCCTTTGCTGCGATCAATAGCATTCGTTTTTATCAGCTGTATGACCTGCGCGTGTACCGCTTTCCTTTCGGCCTCCGCCTGGCGTATTTTATTTCTTTCTCTGTCCTGCTCTGCTCTGTCGGCCAGGGCGCGTTTTGCCTGCTCTTTAGCCTCATTGACAAGGACCTCTCCCTTGGGGCGTTGCTTTGCTTGCCTGCGTTTTTCCTTGCCTAGTTTTTTAGCCTTTTTTTGATCGACAATACCGGCCTTGAGCAGTTGGTCTTGCAGGGATGCCATGAGTGGATTCCTGTGATTATTGAAAGAGGGCGCCTATTATCAGGGTAACAGCGTGCGCAGACAACATTGAAAGCGGTAGAGCGGATAAATATGCAGTGTTGCGGTTTAATATCCCGACCCCTGTGATTGACCGCATCATGTGAACGCTCTATGGTCGATGGGTTTTTCATAAAAATCATAAAGGTATTTCATGACTGTTGTGCTCGCCAAAATATATGCTGCCAACGAATTGTGTCTGAACAGCGTGCCCTGCCTGGACTTGAAGGATGTTGTGGTGCTGCTGAGCTGTAAGGCATGAAAGCAATGAATAAACTAATCTGTCTTATGCTATTACTGGGCTTATCGAGCGTGCTCTCAGCAGCGGATGAGGTGACAGAACCCAAAACTGTGTATGGTCGTTACAGCGAACAGCGGGAACCCTGTGCAAACTATGACCCGCTGATGCGGCCCCTGTTTGGCGATTTGCACGTGCATACCCGCTATTCACTGGATGCCAGTACGCAGGGTACACGGACAACACCAGACCAGGCCTATCGCTTTGCCCGGGGTGAGAGAATTGGCATTCAGCCGTGGAGTGACAACGGCGAGCCGCAGCGATCCTTGCAACTCAGTCGCCCCCTGGACTTTGCCATGGTTTCTGACCACGCCGAACTCATTGGCGAAGTAAAAATGTGTGATACCCCGGAGCTGGAGGGCTACAGTTCCTGGCAGTGTCTGCTCTATCGCCACCTTCCGCGGGGCGCATTCTATCTGTTCAATTATATGGCCACCATGAAGGCGTCTCATTTGGGAATGTGTGGGGAGGACGGTGTGCTGTGCAGGCAGGCTTCCATGGCTCCCTGGAAGGAAATGCAAGCTGCCGCCGAGCACCACTATGATCGCAGTGCAGATTGCAATTTTACCGCCTTTGTCGGCTATGAGTGGACGGGCATGCAAGCGGACTCTGGTGGGAACTTGCATCGCAATATAGTATTTCGCAATAAAAATGTACCCACGTTGCCCTCCAGTTTTATCGACACTCCGGGTGCCCAAAAACTCTGGGAAAGCCTGGATGCGCAGTGCAATAGTGGGCGGAGCAGTTGTGACTCACTGGTTATTCCCCACAACTCTAATCTGAGCGCGGGTTATATGTTCAGTGGCCTGACCGACGATGGAAACCCCATGACAGCGGAGTATGCCAAGCTTCGCAATCGCTTTGAGCCACTGGCCGAGATTATGCAACACAAGGGGTCGTCGGAGTGCTACTTCAAAGTGGGTGTAACACGGGATGAATTATGTGCGTTTGAACAATTGCCAAAAGATAATATTGCCGGATACGGTGCTGAACCGAAAGCAGATACAGGCTTTTTACGCCGGGTTCTGGCAGACGGGATGCTGCTGGAGAACAGCCTGGGGGTGAATCCCTATCAGTTTGGCATCATAGCCAGTACTGATACCCATCTGGGGACACCGGGTGCCGCACAGGAAGAGAAATTTCTAGGGCACGGGGGAGCGGGTGTTCCGGCCAGGAACGAGGTGCCCCCCGGTCTGCCAGACAAGCTGGAGTACAACCCGGGAGGCCTGGCAGTTTTGTGGGCAGCGGAAAATAGCCGGGACGCCCTGTTCGACGCCATGCGTCGCAGGGAAGCCTACGGTACCAGTGGGCCGCGCATCGTGAGCCGCTTTTTTGCTGGCTGGGAGTTTCCGGATGAGTTGTGCAAATCTCCCGACCTGGTGCAGCAGGCATATGCCAAGGGTGTACCCATGGGGTCTGTGTTGCCACCGTCTCCCTCGGCTACAAGTCCGGTGAGGGCACCCACTTTTCTTGTGTTTGCCCGCCAGGAAGCGGGCACCCGGGGTTTCCCGGGGACGGCTCTGCAGCGCATTCAAATTATCAAGGGCTGGATAGATGAATCGGGTGAACGTCGCGAGCGCGTGGTTGATGTAGCCGGTGATGCAGGCAATGGTGCCTCGGTGGATATTAAGAGCTGTGAGACCCGCGGCTCCGGTTTTGCCAATTTGTGTGCGCTGTGGACAGATGAGCAGTTTAAGCCGGATGAACAGGCTTACTACTACTCTCGTGTTATTGAGAATCCCAGCTGCCGTTGGAGTCAGCGCATCTGTATTGCCAACGCGGTAGATTGTAGTAATCCCGACACTATCGGGGAGGGGCTGGAGGGCTGCTGTGCCGCAGATCATAGGCCGGCGATACAGGAGAGAGCCTGGTCGTCACCTATTTGGTACAAACCGGGGTAAGGGGCACGTTCACAGTGCATAGAGGTGGGGGACAATGCTAGAATTACCCGGAGGCTGTATTCCAGTTTGCCTCACCACCACAGCGGGCTGAGGCACTTTCATGATCGACCAGTTACTCATTTCGGGTATATTTATTACCTTGCTCGGCGGCCTGATTTTTACCGACTGGCCGGCCGTACGCTTATTTTGTGCCGCCATGGGCGTTGCCTATTTTACCGGTCTTGTCGATACGGCTGAGGTTTTGTCCAAGGCCACTAATTCCGGCCTGATTACGCTTGTTTTACTGCTGTTGGTTTCTGTCGGTCTGGAAAAACTCACCTGGTTGACTCGCCTTTCCGGGAAGTTGATCAGCGCCAGCTATTACCCCAGTTTATTGCGCCTGGGTTTTGTCACCGCATTTTTCTCTGCCTTTATCAACAATACGGCGGTTGTCGCCACCCTGGCGCACACTGTTCGCAGTAATCGACATCACCCGGCCTCCAAGTTACTTATTCCTCTGTCGTACGCCGCGATACTGGGCGGCACCATGACGTTGATAGGCACCTCGACCAATCTTATTGTCAGCAGTTTTCTGGAGGATGCGACGGGGCAGGGCCTGGCTTTTTTTGATTTTTTTATCGTCGGTGCCAGTGTCACGGGTTTGGGTTTGTTGGTAATTCTGGTCACCTCCCATTTATTGCCTGCAGGTACCATAGAGCCCATAGATGTGAATCAATACTTGATCGAGGCCGAGGTCGACTCCGGCTCCACATTGATAGGCAAGACCATACTTGAGAATGGCCTGCGGGATATGGACGATCTCTTTCTGGTGGAAATTGTCCGGGATACCCACCTGATATCGCCAGTGTCCCCGGGTGAATATATTGCAGTGGGTGACAAACTGATATTTTCCGGGAATGTTGCGGCAATTAATGCTCTGGATTCATACCACGGTTTAAAGTTGTTTGCTGTGGAAGAGGGGCTTTTGCGAGAAAATATGATGGAAGTTATTGTCATGCCCAATGCGGCGATTGAGGGTAAGACGGTAAAGGACAGCGGCTTTCGTTCTATGTTTGACGCCGCTATCGTCGGCATGCGCCGAGGGGGTAAGCGCCTGTCTGGCAAGCTGGGAAATCTCACCATACAGGCCGGGGACAGTATGATACTGGCGGTGGGTTCAGATTTTAATAACCGCAAAAACCTGGATAAAAATTTTGTAATTATTAATGATGCCGTGGCTGGGGTGGCAACGTCGTCGGCCTTGAATTACCTGATTACCGCTGTCGCACTGGGTGCTATTGCTCTGGCCAGCATGGGGATGATCACCCTGATCAAGGGTCTTGCCTTTCTGCTAGCCGCTATGCTGGTATCCGGGCTTGTAAAAGCATCGGAGCTCAGGCGTCGCTTCCCCTTCGAAATCTGGTTGATTATCGCCGCGGCTCTTGTATTGGCTCAGGCCCTGAATAATTCGGGTTTTGTGGTGATAATCGCAGAGACGTTTCACAGCTATCTGGCGGGCTATGGGCCCTATGTCGCGCTTGTCGGTATCTACCTGATGACATTGTTATTGACAGAAGCCATGACAAACAACGCTGCCGCAGCACTGAGTTTTCCCATCGCATTTGGCTTGGCAGAAAGCTATGGTTTGAGTTACATGCCCTTTGTAATGGCGGTAGCCTATGGTGCCAGCGCCAGCTTTCTCACGCCTTATGGTTACACTACCAACCTGATGGTGCAAAACCTTGGGGGCTACAGCCTGGGGGACTATTTTAAGGCGGGCCTGCTTATGTCTATTACCTATTCCGTACTGGTGATTTACCTGATTCCAATTATCTTTCCGTTTTAAGTCATTCGTTCCAGTTCATGGCAGTGGTAAGCCTGCTATCGACGGGCTGAATATGTTCAGTAATCCAGCTAGCGGCAGGGGTGCCAGTTGTAGCAGCCTATGATACGGTAGCCACCATACAGATGGGAAAAATAATGAAAATAAAAGATTACCTGTCAAAAGGTGAGATACATCACTTCACTGACAAGAGTGATTTTCACGGCTGGCGCCTGTTGATAAACAACTGGTTGGCCATTGTGGCAATTTTCGCCGTGGTAGCGAGTTATACCAACCCCATAACCATTTTAATCGCACTGCCGCTGCTGGGTGGACGGCAACTCGGCCTTGCGGTACTGATGCACGAATGCGGTCATCGCTCCCTGTTTAAAACTGCAAAGCTCAACGATGTACTGGGACAGTGGCTGTGCGCCTTGCCCATTATGAATGATTTGCCCAGCTATGCCCGGGGCCATCTGAGACACCATAAGGCTGCGGGCACGAATGAAGATCCCGACTTATCCAACTACCAGTCCTATCCAATTTCGAAAGAAAGTTTTAGGCGAAAAGTTATTCGGGATCTCACCGGGCAAACGGGCATTAAGCTGCTGACTTACCTTGTTAAGGGCTCAGCTACCGCGATGTCAAATGAGAAGCGGGGGGCGGCGGTGCCACTTTTTCAACAAATTGCTGTGCAACTCCTGATGATTTTTCTGCTGTCTCTTTTTGGTGCCGCCTGGTTATACCTGCTGTGGGCAGGGGCCTACCTGACAACGTTTATGCTGTTTATCCGTTTGCGTCAGGTGGCGGAACACGCAGCAGTGCCCGATTTGTTCGACCTGGACCCGCGTAAAAATACGCGCACGGTTATTCCACGGTGGTGGGAGCGCGGCCTGCTCGCACCCAATATGGTGAATTACCACATGGAGCATCATTTTATGGCCAGTGTTCCCTGCTACCACCTGAAGGAATTACACCGGCATTTACAGGCTAAGGGTGCGTTGGCCGGTATGCCTCAATTCATGGGCTATGCTGTGGTATTCCACCACGCTGTAGGCGCTTGATGACGATTCCTATGAGGGCCGTTCTGGGAGTCTGCCTGCTGTTCTGGAACCAGACAGCGCTGGCGGAAGGGTTTGATGCTCGGGTAGAAGCGCTTGTCCGTCCCTGGGCGAATGGCCTCTCCAATATCATTTTTTATAAAATTGACATGTTCGGCCAGGATTTTCCCCTGATTGTTTTGTGGCTGGCAGTCGCGGCAGTATTTTTCACCCTTTACATGGGTTTTTTAAATATCCGAGGTTTTTCCCTGGCGGTGCGCCATGTGCGAGGGGACTTTTATGACCCGCAAGCCAAGGGTGAAATATCCCATTTCCAGGCGGTGATGACAGCGATTTCAGGCACCGTTGGCATAGGCAATATTGGTGGTGTGGCCGTCGCTATCGTGATTGGCGGTCCCGGTGCGGCTTTCTGGTTGATGCTTGCGGGATTTCTGTCAATGTCGACCAAGATGGTGGAGTGTACTCTGGGGGTGAAGTACCGCAAGCACAACCCGGATGGGTCAGTATCGGGCGGGCCTATGTACTACCTTGAACACTACCTGGCAAAGAGAGGCGCTCCCCGGTGGGGGAAATTACTGGGGGGATTTTACGCCCTGTCCCTGGTGATTGGCTGCTTTGGTATTGGCAATATGTTTCAGTCCAATCAGGCCTACGTACAGTTCGTTATTATCACCGGGGGCGAGGCCAGTTTTTTTGTCGATAAGGGTTGGTTGTTTGGCCTGGGCATTGCCGCCACTGTGGCCGTGGTGATCATCGGTGGTATAAAGTCAATTGCCCGGGTTGCCGCTTACGTTGTGCCGTTTATGGCCGTGCTCTATGTGTTGTCCTGTGTGATTATAATCAGTATGAGCTGGGAGCAGGTTCCCGCCGCGATAAACCTTATTTTCAGCAGTGCATTTTCTGCCCAGAGTGTTACCGGAGGCATGGTCGGCGCGATTATCGTGGGCTTTCAACGAGCACTGTTTTCCAACGAAGGGGGCATAGGCTCGGCGTCCATTGCACACGCCGCAGTGCAAACGGATGAACCGGCTTCCGAGGGGCTGGTCTCCCTGCTGGAACCCTTTATCGATACCGTGGTGATTTGTAGTTTGACTTCATTGGTTATCGTAACGACAGCATATCCCCATGGACTTATGAATGAGGGGCTGGCGGGTATCGCCCTAACCTCTGCTTCCTTTGCTCATCACATCAGTTGGGCGCCGTATCCTCTCGCAGTAGCGGCATTACTGTTCGCATTTTCGACCAGTATTTCTTGGTCTTATTATGGTTTGAAGGGATGGACCTATCTCTTTGGTGAGGCGAAATTTACTGAGATGATTTTTAAGGCTATATTCTGCTTTTTCATCGTTATTGGCTGTATGGTCCAGTTGACCGCAGTATTAGAATTTTCCGATGCAATGGTCTTTTTAATCGCCATTCCCAATATTCTCGGCCTGTATTTTTATGCACCTGAGGTTAAACGGGAGATCAATGATTACATCGCCCGGGTTCGAGAGAAAGAGCGGGCCGCTCAGTAGGGCTTGTCACCATCGATAGTAATACGCTCCAACCGCCGATGTGCTGGGAAGTAATCGTTGATGGGTTTGTGCTGGGTACTGCGATTGTCCCAGATGGCAATGCTGTTGGGCTGCCATTGAAAGCGACAGTTGTATTCAGGTGTCGCAATATGTTCGAATAAAAAGGACAGCAGTGCTTCGCTCTCTTTTTTGCGCAGGCCTTCAATATGAGTTGTGAATAACGAGTTGACGAAAATAAGTTTTTTGCCTGTTTCGGGGTGGGTGCGTATCACTGGGTGATGCACCGGGGGGGTGGCAGCGATGGCGTCGGCCAGACGCTCAGAGCCCCCTTCCTCCGCCAGGCTTTCTTTAAACCCATACGAGAAATCGTGTGCCGCTGTCACTCCCTCCAGAAACTGCTGCATCCGGTATGACAGGCCATCATAGGCCGACGTCATACTGGCCCACAGGGTATCGCCGCCCTTGGGAGGAATAATCACTGACTTGAGGACAGCCGCCATAGGGGGGTGCTCGCGGAATGTCATGTCCGCATGCCAAGCCTCAATTTTTGTGGGTTTATCTGTACTACTTTCCAGAATTGTTATCTCGGGAAAACCTTCAACGGTGTCGTAGGCAGGGTGGGTTTGCAGTGGCCCAAAGGACAGGGCGAGCGCTCGTTGTCTTTCGGGACTTATATTCTGGGCGCGAAAAAAAATCACCTCGTATTCGTTGAGTAATTTTCGAATACGCAGTGCGTCTTCGTCACTCAAGGCGGCGCAGAGATCGATGCCACTAATTTCTGCACCAAGAGCGCCAGCCATTGGTTTTATTTCAAGCATTACACGGTCTGCCTGTCATTAAGAACTGAAGTTTATCATTTGTTGGCTTAAAGGCCACCTCTGGGTTATAGCTCACGAATAGAAAGTTCCAGATCATCAGCCAGTGTCTCTGCCATCGATTGCGTGCTGCTACTGGTGATTACTGCGGTACTTGCCCGCTCGGGTTGCAGGTAAGTCTGCGTCACGCGCTGTAGGTCGTCCAACGACACATCCAGTATTTGCTGGCGAAACTTCTGGCGCTGCTCATGGCTGCGCCCCGCCAAACGGTTGTGAAAATGTTGTTTGGCTTCGCCCGCCGGAGAGCCGGGTTTGTCCAGAGCGCCTATCACGCCCAAAATGGCCTCCTCCAGCACACGGAATTCGTGCCTGGTATTGAGCATCCAGTCGATGGCGGTGTCAAAGTCATCCAGTGTCTCAGCCAGGCGAGGGTCGCGGTAGGAATAAAATTTAAACGCAGCGATTCCCGAGTCCTGTGACGCACCGCCACCGTAGGCGCCACCCTGCTCCCTGATCGCCCGGTGTAAAAAGCCATTGCGTAGAACACCTCCCAGTACTGTTAGGGCAGCGGCATCTGCATGCTGGATGGGAACAGTGGGGTAGGCTCTGGCGCAAAAATTGACCTGGGTATTACACAGCCAGATTTCGCCGATACGTTCTCGCAGGGGCTGCAATTGAAAGGTGTCGGCGTTGGCGCTTGTCGCGTACCCCCGCCAGATACTATGGGTCTGGTGGGTAAGTTCGGGCATTTTTTCCGATTCTGCAATAGTCAGATACTGCAGTGGCATGGCACTGATTCGCTGGTGAAGTTTGTCTAGTCTCGTCGCGAATGTACTGAGCTCAGCATCATCGCGCAGGCTGTCATCTAGTTTGCGCAGAGACTTTATCCCTGCCATTCCGGAAACCTGGTGGTTTAGTTTAGCCAGGGGGCTCATCCCCGCACACGCTGCAGCCATTGCCAGTCCATGACCATTGCCGGTTACCGACTGCTCCCGCCGGGCGCGCTGCTGGCTGATCAGGTCGCGTATTCTGGCGGTTTCACCAAAGTGTGCAGATTCCAGGGTGTCGCGCATAAGACGGCTCTGCCCCTGTGCATTGCGCAGTAGTGCTTTTGAGGAAAGTACAAAGCGGGCTGTTACCGTTTGTTCACAATCGACGGTACCGCGCATTGATGTATAGGCGTTGATAGAGCCGACGGTGGCGGCTTGCCGGTGCTGTACATCGAGGTAAGAATCACTGCCCAGGCCCAACTCAGTCAAAAAGCTGGTATAGAAGGGCAGGGCTTGTAGCTCCTCAGGATTCATTGAAGGCAACTCGCTAATCACCTGCTGGTAAACAATGCCATTAGTACCGCGGCTGTAGAACGAACTTTTTACGTCCTCGGTTACATTGTCTTCAAACTGCGGTTCCGGAAAATTGTTGGCGACATCACTGAGTTCGACTCTGGGTAGTATGTTCTCGTCATCAATTTGTTGTTGCCGCTCTACCAGTTTGGCCGCCAGATCTACAATGTCCTGCTTTTCGTCGTCACTCATGTGAGCTTTGACGTCTGCCAGACGGGCGGCTTCGCTTGCCAGTCTGGCCGCAGACAGTTCTTTGTCCGGGGTCATAACCAGGGTCACGCGGTGTGTATTGTCCAGCAGTAGTGTACGGGCGAGACCGCGGATGTAATTGGGGTCCTGAATTTTCTTGCGCAGTGTGGCAATGACCGGCTCCAGGTTCAGCACCGCAATGGGGTCGCTGTAATGAGTGGCGCAACCCAGGGCCTGCAGAATCAGTTGTAAGCCATAGGGAAAACCGTCGCCGCTGACCTCTCGTTGATGCAATTCCAGTTGGTGCAGCACTGCTTCCACCCGCTCTTGTGGTACCCCTTGGTCAACGATTTCTCTAAGCACGTTGAGAACAAGCTCTTCAACGGCGCTTTCATGCTCGGGCTCACTGCCCTCTACACCGCAGCAGAAAACCATTTCTCGCATGGAGTCCTCCAGGCCGCATAGCGGGGAGGGCGCCTGGCCCAGTTCAGTGGTCTCCAGTGCGTGCATCAGTGGCGAGGCACTATTGTCAGTCAGCACACTGGCCAGCAGTTGCGCCTCCAGTAACTGCTGCAGGTCACTGCTTTCACCCAGCATCCAGCCAATGACGATATGGGTCTTTTTTTCCAGTGGGGTATTGTCGTCAAAGGCGTAGCTGTCACTGACCCTGATGGGTGCTGTGAGTTGCTGCTCCGGCTGGACTTTGATTTGTCGATCCAGTTTGTCGAAATGTTGCAGGGCCTTTTCTTCGAATACCGCCTGGTGTTCACCGGCAGTCATTTCACCAAAGGTCATGAGGATGGCGTTACTGGGGTGGTAGTGACTTTTGTAGAAGGTCTTTAGCTCTTCGTAGCTCAGGTCGGGAATGTGTTCAGGGTCACCCCCGCTGTTGTAGTGGTAGGTGCTGGTAGGAAAAATATGTTCGCACAGTTTGCTCCACAGTGTGCTGCTGACGGAGCTCATCGCACCCTTCATCTCATTAAAAACCACACCCTTGAATACCAGGTCGCTGTCAGGGTTGTCTGGCTCGGCAAATTCCACTCTATGACCCTCCTGGGCAAAATCCAGGGGATCCAGCCTGGAGAAGAATACCGCGTCCAAATACACTTCCAGGAGGTTGTTGAAGTCTTTTTTATTCTGGCTGGCGAAGGGGTAGGCGGTCCAGTCGCTGCTGGTGAAGGCATTCATAAAGGTGTTGAGCGAGCGCCGCAACATCATGAAAAAGGGGTCGCGCACCGGGTAGTGTTTACTGCCGCACAGGGCAGTATGTTCGAGAATATGGGCCACTCCGGTGGAGTCTTCCGGTACGGTACGCAGGGCAACCAGAAATACATTTTCCGTATTGTCGGCCGCGAGGTGGAAGTGCACTGCACCCGTACGCTGGTGATGGTACTCCTCAACCCGAATATTCAGTGAATCGATGGTCTGTTGGCGTACCAGGTCAAAGGCGGGGTGGGCTACCGGGCTGGCGCTACTGCTTTCGCTCATTCTTTAATCTCTATGGGGTGTTGTGGTTTGCAAGGGTGGTACAGCTTCAATTTGGTACAGCCATGGCCAGTGCTTGCCAGTGACCCAGATGGTGCCGTCTGCAGGGTTCTGGGCTATGCCATTTAAAACGTCTGTGTCGGAACGGCGTTCATTGTCGGGCAGCAGGCCTTGTAGATCAAGGCTGGCAGTTACATTGCCGCTTACCGGGTCGATGATAATAATACGATTGGAGGTCCAGATGTTGGCCCAGATTTTTCCCTCTATCCATTCCAGCTCATTTAAACGATCGATTTTTTTACCATTTTCACTTACTGTAATCGAGTGGCTGACCTGTAGGGTGTCCGGCGACATAAAGTGCAGTTTATCGCTGCCATCGCTGTAGATAAGCTCTTTAGAATTATTGGTAATCCCCCAGCCTTCACCGAATATTCGAAACCACTTGTGGCCTTTCAGGTCGGCTTTGTTGTAGATCAGTGCAATTCGGCTCTTCCAGGTTAACTGGTAAATTTTGTCACCCAGCACCGTGATGCCTTCGCCAAATAAACGCGGATCAAGCTGTTTCGTCGTATCCAGATCCAGTGAACCATCGGACATGTTATAGCGCAGCAGTTGAGATTTTCCGTATTGACCGGTGCCAACATAGAGCTGCCCATCAACTATTTGCAGACCCTGGACGAAATTCTCCCGTGGCTGGGCCATTTTCCCTGTTACGTTGTAACCGTGTACTTGCTGGGCATGGGTAACAGTCGCCAGGGGGCTAAAAGTGGCCAGGCTTAGCGAGAGCCCCAACAGCAGTGCCAGCCTGCTAACAGGTGCTTTATTTCCCGCTGTGACGATCGGTATGATCATGTGTTCTTGCGCCTCAGGTCCCGAATAATAAACCGTGCGGGGGAAATAGCTCTATTCAATTCGCGCGACAATGGTGCCGGCTCGCCGCAAATAGTACTGGCGAGAATTTCTGCCGCCAGCGGTGTGGAGGTGAGCCCCCGGGAGCCATGGCCTGTCGACAAAAATAAACCGGGCATAAACTCACCGGCACAGGCTATGGTCTGACGGGCATTTTTGCGCAGCGGGGCATAGTTTTGCAAGAATAATGTTCGATTGGGCACAGCACCCACCAGGGGGAGGTAATCGGGGCTGGCACAACGGTAGCCAACACGGCCGGCCATACGTTGTTCATCCAGTCTCGCCAGTTCGTCTTGCCAGCTGGGAATAGCTGCCCCCAGGGCATCCAGATTTTTTCGATGATCGAGAGCCCTGATTTCCCCGTCCTCATCTTTTATGTTGAAAGTGGCTCCCATGCAGTGTTTGCCCATTCGTGCGGGGGAAATGTATCCGCTGTGGCACAGCACCGCGCGAAGAGCGTGTGTGTTGTCGTTGGCAGGCAGTGTGCTGGTTTGTCCTCGTATGGCCTGTAGTGGCAGCCAGTCAAGCCCGTACATCCCGGTGGTCGCAGTGCCCGTTGCCAGTACCACGCACGCCGCTTCGGCCACCACCTGCCCGTCCGAAACAGCGGCCCAGCCGTTGTTTGTCGGCTTCAGGGTGATGGGGCCGGTGTTTTCAAGCAACTGTATATTTTTGTGCTCAAGCAGTGTGTGGCACACCGCGGCGGGGTGCATCCAGCCTGACTTGGGATACCAGAACCCGCTCTTCTCCTGTTCAATTCCCAGAATTTCATTTGCCGCGGAGGCCGGTAACATCTGGGCCAGGTCGGGTACAGATTGCAGAAGCGAATCCATGGCCGCCATCTCTTCAATCTTGTCGCTCTGGTGAAAACTGCCACACAGTGCACCATCAATACCCTCGCGCAATTTCCCGGAGGTTAATAGTTGCCGGTAAAAGCGCAGTGCAAAGAGATAACTCTGTAGTGAGAAGTCACTGAGTGGCGAATGTTTTCGGGACAACCTGGTATAGAGCACGCCCTGGTCATTGCCGGATCCGGCATTGGCGACGGTCCCGCTATCGAGGATACAGACCTTGATGCCCCGCCTGGCCAGGGCCGCTGCGGCGGTACACCCGGCGATTCCCGCACCTATTACCAGAGCAGAATGTGGTGCAGAGGGGGTGCTGCTGCAAATATCCCAGGGCGTACTACCAGGCCTTTCGCCAACCGGCGTAGTCGTGCGCTCCCGTGTAAGCACTCCGTGCATACATTCGCGCTTTTTGCCGAACCCCGGCGTCTTGGAAACGTGAAAGCCTGCGCCAAGCAGGGCTCTGCGTACATCACCTGCCGCCGTAAACGTTGCGAAGGTTGCCCCCTCGCGACTGAGGTCTGCGATACAGTGAAAGATTTCGTCCGTCCACATCTTCTGGTTCCTGTTTGGAGAAAATCCATCCAGGTACCAGGCGTCTATGCTGTGTTGGCCGTAGCTGGCCAGCTCAGAAAGAGCGTCCTGGGCATCCTCCCACCACAGGTCCAGTATGACTGCCCCGTCTTCCAGTTCGATGCGGTGCTGTCCTGCAAGAGGCAGGGGATATTGTGCAACTAACTGGCCGGCCAATTCTTCCAGTGCCGGCCAGGTACCCAATGCCCTGTGTAAATCGTCTTTGGTCAGTGGGTATTTTTCCACTGAGATAAAGTGCAGGCGAGGGCGGGGTTGGGGCAGCTCCTGCCAGAGTTTCCAGGTGAGCAGAAAGTTCAGCCCTGTGCCAAAACCCGTTTCGACAATACAAAACGATGGGTGGGCATGGGATGACATTCGCTGGGCTAATTGATTGCCACGAAGGAATACATAATGGCTTTCTTCCCAGCCGTCTTCAGAGGAGTAGTAATAATCATCAAAGCGGGAGGAGTACGGCGAGTCATTCTCTTTCCAGCTGATCTCTGCTGTGACCAGAGGATGCCAGGGAGTGTTGCCGCGTATCATCCTGTGGTGGGTTTTAAGTTAATTTCCCTGGGCAGCCAGGCGGGAATATGCGGCTTTTCTTCGGCCAGAAGGTCTGCCACTGAAAATATATGGAATTCGGGCACCTGGTCCGGGGGCGCATACAAGGTAATAAGGTAGTCTGCGGCGTTCATGTCCTGGGGTAGGCTGACCTGCCACTGATTGCTGCCCACGCGCAATGTGGATGTTCCCGGCTGCAGGCGCACCCTGGCAATATACTGGTGTTTTCCCGCGGGTTTCAAGCTGTGGTTTTCACTGGCAATCAGGCTGCCGTAAAGGTGTGTTTTTATGGCGCAGATGAGCGCAATATCGCGTCGGCTTTCGGGGATGTTGTGGTTCGAGAGGCGCTGTGTCATAAGGGCGAGGGCGGTATTGCCCTCCGAACCATTGAGGTGCATTTTGTCAGCGCTGAATGGAATTTCTGCCAGGTTTGCTGCATCTTGTTGTGCCGCATCGCGCAGGGCTAATTCCTCGCGGCTGGGCAGGGTTCTCTTTGATTCCGCTAGTTCTTTATGATGCCGCGAAATCAGGCTTAGCAACCGGGCTACATCTTCCGCTTCACGGTCCGCGATGGCAGTGTCCGCAGTAGCGGTCTGTCCAGTGGAGAGTGGAGAAAAAAACAGGATGCAAATTGTCAGTGCAAAAAACACTGTTTTCCACCATAGGTATATGGTGGGAAAT
The DNA here is from genome assembly GCA_030591305.1 of Pseudomonadota bacterium. Next base: position 4,027 of record JAUVBI010000008.1, on the reverse strand, counting down.
GGCGCAGTCATTGATATTTTCCAGGCAAATACAGGCGGCGAATTGTATCAGAGATGGCCCATGGCGGGTATAGTGTGCCGGCGACTCATCTTGTATCTACTAAGCTTCGAGGTTTTCATGCCCCAATCACAGGCTCAATCAGTTCCCCGGGACAAATTTTTGACAATGGCGGCTAATTTGCTGCATAAAGTGCTATTGGACGTGCCCAGAACGGAGGCAAAAAACGCCTATAAAGAGATTGTCAAAGGGCGTGGTATTCACCTGGCAACGGTGAGAATGGAAGATCAGTCTACTGTGAAATTCACGGTTTCGCTGGATTACTCGGAATTCAAGGGCAAGATTAATTTTGGTGCGTTCCGCAACAGCCTTGTTCTGTTGATCTCCAACTTGGGCCAGGCATTAAACGACAACAAGGAAATCACTATGTTCTCGGCGGAGAACGATCAAAATTCAACAATATTTGGTGTGACTGCCGTCACACAAGAGGATAATACAGCCAACATTATGGTGCTGGGGTCTGACACGCGCGAGGGTCAACCCTCTGTCATGTTGCGCCTGATGTATATCGACAATGGCCAGTTTCTTGAATCGCAATCACAGCAGGAGCAACCTGCCTAGTTTGTGGGCAGCGCGTGGACTTCAATATGTGGTAGTTCGGGCTGCTCTAGCAGTAGTTTTTCAGCGGGAGCCATGACTTCAGCGGTGCCGCTGGCCACTAATTTTTCATTTTGATTGTAGGCCTTGCAGTCCAGGGTGACGAACTGTCTTTTGTCTCTTTTCTCTGTGACTTCCAGTTGAATCGTTACCGTGTCTCCAATCTTTACAGGCAGCCGAAAGCGCAGAGACTGACTCAGGTATATAGTTCCCGGGCCGGGTAATTTCATGGCAATTGCCGCCGAGATAATTGCCCCGGTCAACATGCCGTGGGCAATACGTTCTTTGAAGACGGTAGTTTCCGCGAATTCTGCGTCCAGGTGTACGGGGTTGGCATCGCCCGATACCGCAGCAAACAATACCAGGTCGCGCTCTTCAATTTTTTTGCTGTACTGCGCCGTTTGACCCACCTGGATTTCATCGTAGGTAAAGTTGCTGAGTTTCGACACGGGTTTGTTCTCCTGTTGGTAAGAAGCACTACTAAGATGAGGGTATAATAGATGGCCCGTCAAGCAAATGACCACTATTCATAAGAATTTTTCTCGCTATGTCGGCCATAACTTATTATCTATATAATTTGCAACAGGTTTTATTGGCGTGTTATTCAGGGTCAACTTGATAATTCGTCCAGCAGTAACATATTTATGAATCGACAAAAACGAAACTTGAAGTGTATGCCATTGTTTTTCAGGGATTTAAACACCTGCGACAGGCAAACAACGCGCCGGAGCGGTGATATGTGCATACGTGAAATTTTCTTTAGAATAAGCTGTTAGAAGGCATCTCCACCTCAATCTAATTCGTTAACCAGAGTTGACAGCCGCCATAGCGCTAACTATAGTTCACACATGGTGGAAGTCCGAAAGACAGAGATATTTACCAACTGGCTTGATGGGCTCAAGGATCGTAGGGCGAGAGCTCGTATTCAGGCACGAATAGACAGAGTTGAAATGGGTAATTTTGGGGATGTCGCTCCAGTCGGGGGCGGTATTAGTGAGTTAAGGATCTTCTATGGGCCTGGGTATCGAGTATATTTTGTTCAAAGAGGCGAAGTTGTTGTAATTCTTTTATCCGGTGGAAATAAAGCTTCTCAGAAATCAGATATTGTTAAGGCTAAAAAAATTGCAACGCAGTTAGAGGTGTGAATTATGACCATTAAAACTACCCGCTGGGATTCAGCAGAACATTTAAAAACTGATGAAGATATACAGCTTTATCTAGAAGCCTGCCTTGAAGAAGCCGGTGACGACCCAGCTTTTATCATTCATGCGTTGGGTGTTATTGCTCGTGCAAAAAATATGAGCCAGCTCGCAAGAGATACGGGCTTGACTCGTGAAGGAATATATAAAGCATTTTCCCCGGACGGCAATCCTACATTTTCCACTGTTTCAAAAGTTGCTAAAGCTCTAGGTTTACAAATTACAGTTCAGACAGCCCATTAACATGCCTTCTAATAAGTCAAAGGCTAAATGCCGCATAACAAGCACGGGCACGGTTTTAAAAAGCACCCCCCGGCTTCTGGAACTCGGCTCAGCTACTACCAAGCGCCGCTAGAAAAATTGATTTCAAATTCTTCTCGGTCAATGGCACCGGGTTTGTTGCTGCTGTGGGGTCTTTTGCCGCCATTTCACACACTAAATCTATCTGCTTGTCATCCAGCCCCATATCTTTCAGTGTGTGTGGAATAGCCAGTTCTTTTCTCAATTCCAGTATCCACTGCAGTATTGCATCAAAGGCTTCCTCCTCGGAATTGGCGGGCAGGTTTAGCCAGGCGGCGAGCCTGGGCAGGCGGTCTGCAATAGCGGGGCGATTAAAAGCAAAGACATAGGGCATGAATACGGCGTTGGTCAGGCCGTGGTGGCTGTCGTACAGCGCCCCTACCGGATGACTGAGTGCGTGGATGGCACCCAGGCCCTTTTGGAAGGCGGTGGCGCCCATGGTTGCCGCTACCTGCATATGACCCCGGGCTTCCAGGTTGTTGCCATCGCGGTAAGCCAGTGCCAACCATTGTTTGACCAGGCGCATACCTTCAACGGCAATACCATCTGCCATAGGGTGAAAACCGGGGGCGCAATAGGCTTCCAGGCAATGGGCGAGGGCATCCATACCGGTTGCCGCTGTTATGTGAGGGGGCAGACCGCGGGTGAGTTCCGGGTCCAGTAAAACCAGTTCGGGCATCATTTTGGGGTGAAAAATGAGTACTTTACGCTGTTCTTCTTCCTTGAGAATTACCGAGACGCGCCCCACCTCGGAGCCAGTGCCCGAAGTTGTAGGTATGGCGATTATTGGGGCTATTCCGCCGGGGTCGGCTTGCAGCCAGTTGTCACCGGCATCCTCAAACGCCCACAAATCCAGGGTCTGGCCGGATTGAAATGCGATGGCTTTGCCGGCGTCCATGGCACTGCCGCCGCCTATGGCAATTACACCGTCGTGTTGGCCGTCGCGAAAGGCGCTGACACCGGCATCAACATTAGCGCCTACCGGGTTAGGCTTTATGTCGCAAAATACTGTGGCGGTGATTCCCGCACTGTGCAGGGTGTCGAGGGTGGCACGCACTGGCGGCAGTTCTACCAGCCCCGGATCAGTGACGACCAGGGGGTGTTGCATGTTAGCGAGGGCGCAGGCCTGGGGTAATTCCTGTAGCCTGCCTCTGCCGAACCAGATAGTAGTGGGGTAGTTCCAGTTAGCGGGGCTTGGCATTGTGGTTTCCTGTGGCTTATCCGGTGCTAGATAATTTCAAAATAGCGTTGCATTTCCCAGTCGGTAATATGGCGTCGAAATTCCCGCTCTTCCCACTCCCGGGTAGCGGCGAAATGTTCTACAAATTCAGCGCCGAACCAATCCTGGGCAACCGTGGATTTTTTGAAGGCCTGGGCTGCATCCCACAGTGTGGTGGGCAGGGCCAGAGACTCTGGAAATTTCTCCTCGTAGGCATTGCCGCTCACGGCTATGGAAGGCGTCAGGTTCTGCTCAATACCACTCAGGCCCGAGGCGATTGCAGCGGCCAGGGCGAGGTAGGGATTGGCATCGGCAGCGGCAATTCTGTATTCAACCCGCTGGCTACTCTCGCCTCCGGGAATTACCCGCAGGGCGCAGGTGCGGTTTTCTATGCCCCAGGATGCATCCGTGGGGGCCCAGAACCCCGGCACCAGTCTGCTGTAGGAGTTGATGGTAGGTGCCACCATTGCCAGCATTTGTGGCATTAGCTGTTGTTGTCCAGCGACAAATGCGTTCATGGCACTGGACATATTGCCGGGCTTTTCCGGGTCGTGGAAAACAGACTTACCCTGTTGGTCTGTCATGGAAATATGGATATGGCCACTTTGCCCCGGCCAGTCTGGAGACCAGCGTGCCATAAACGTTGCCATGCGAT
>JAUVBI010000225.1 GCA_030591305.1 Pseudomonadota bacterium | reverse complement strand
CCGGCCTGGCGACCGGGTTACTGTACAGGTTGATAAGTCTCCCCAGGTGCTGTGGTTATACCTGGCTTGTTTGCGCGCCGGGCTTGTTTACCATCCGCTCAATACCGCCTATCAGGCATCCGAACTGGAGTATTTTCTGGGCGATGCACAGCCCAGGATAGTGATTTGTAGCGGGTCCTCCGTGGCGCTATTCAACTCATTGAGGGAGCGGGCGGGTGTGGAAAAGGTACTGACTCTTGAGGCTGATGGTAGTGGTAGTCTCACCGAGGAAGCCGCGGCATGTTCCACCACGTTTGACACGGTAGCGCGTGATCGCGGCGATCTGGCAGCGCTGTTGTATTCCTCTGGCACCACCGGTCGGCCAAAAGGCATTATGCTGAGCCATGCCAACCTGGCCAGTAATGGCCGATCCCTGGTGGAGTTGTGGGGCTTTACCAAAAAAGATGTGTTGTTGCACGCGCTGCCGGTGTTTCATGTACATGGCCTGTTCGTGGCCATACACTGTGTTCTGCTCAGTGGTGCCCGTATGTGCTGGCTGGATAATTTCGATGCGGCTCAGGTCATGTCTTTCCTGCCGGACTGCAGTGTCATGATGGGTGTTCCCACCTACTACACCCGCTTGCTAGCGGAGCCGAACTTCGGTCATGAAAGCTGCGGCAGGATGCGCCTGTTCATTTCTGGCTCCGCTCCGCTGCTGGCAGAAACCTTTGCGGAATTCGAGCAGCGCACAGGACACAGGATATTGGAACGCTACGGTATGACCGAGACCGGCATGAACACCTCCAACCCGCTGCAGGGCGAACGGCGGGCGGGCACTGTTGGCCCGCCCTTGCCCGGTGTTGAAGTGCGGGTGGTGGATGCTCATGGAGCTGTCCTGCCTGCCGGGGAACCGGGAGATTTACAGGTTCGTGGACCCAACGTATTCCTGGGTTACTGGCGGATGCCCGAGAAAACCCGGGAAGACTTTGCCGGGGACGGCTTTTTTAATACTGGTGACAAGGCAAGCCTCTCGGAGGACGGTTATGTGTCTATCGTCGGTCGGGCCAAGGACCTGATTATTTGTGGTGGTCTCAACGTGTACCCCAGGGAGATAGAGCAGATCCTTGACGAGATCGGCGGCATCAGGGAGACGGCTATCATCGGTGTTCCCCATCCGGATTTTGGTGAGGCAGTGGTGGCAGTGATCGTGCCTGGTTGTGAAGGCACGATCGATGAGTCGGCTATTATCAAATTCAGCAAAGCGCACATGGCTAATTTTAAAGTGCCTAAACGGGTATTTTTTCTCAAGGAATTACCACGCAACGCGATGGGTAAAGTGCAGAAGAACCTGTTGCGTGAACGCTATTCCGGCAGCTTTTCTTCGGGTTCCTAGTGCTTGCCGATGCATCGAAAATTTGACTGTATCGTCTATATAAAGAACAAATTCATTTCCTGGCAGGAGGCGGGTACCTCCATCGCCTTGGTGGAATTCACCTGAAGAAAATATTCTGCCAATCACACTGCGTTGGCAGAAATGCCTGTAAAGAGAAAGTTAATCTGGGTTGAAGGCAGATCTGACGGTCTGTGTGGAAGCCCAGGTAGAAACACTGAAGGGTACAAGGTAGGTGAGGGAAATTCTCAACAGGATATCCGTATCGAAGTCTGCCGAAAGCAACTTGTCCCATGGTTTATGGCGATGAGTGTTGTGCCTACTAGCAGTCCCACTTTCACGCTGCGTAGAAAAATATCGCGGCGCAGCGCCAATTTGATCCAGTTGGCCACAGTAAGGAAATGACTCATTGGTATACCGTTACGAATCCGGGGTTTCAGTATAGAGGCCATGGTATCGTGATAATGGTTCGGTTTCAGCTCGGCCTGAGCGCCGGTGGCGGCGAAGCCCGGGGCTCTGCTAATATTAGTCCCGATTTTTTCTGACATTCACAGGATCTGACACCATGAGTTTTGCCGACAAGGTATTAGCTGTTAACAATGACCTTCCCATTCGCACCCATGCACCGGTGCACAGTGGCAAGGTGCGCTCAGTGTATTGGTTAACGGCGGCGGACAGCGCCCGCTTAGTTGCCGAGCGGGGCTACGATGTGGCCGTAGATGCGCCCCTTGCCATCATGGTGATCAGCGATCGAATTTCAGCCTTTGACTGCATCTGGCACGCCGAAGGTGGCATGCGGGGTGTGCCAGGAAAAGGCGCGGCCCTCAATGCCATCTCCAATCACTGGTTCCGCCAGTTTCGGGAACAGGGACTGGCGGACAGCCATATCCTGGAAATCCCTCACCCCCTGGTCTGGATTGTACAAAAGGCCAGGCCGGTGATGATCGAGGCCATCGCCCGCCAGTACATTACCGGCTCTATGTGGCGTTCATACGCCAGGGGTGAGCGGGAGTTCTGCGGGATTAGGCTCCCGGACGGGCTGCAGCGAGACCAGAGACTACCGGAATTATTGATCACGCCCTCCACCAAAGGCATTCTCACTGGCATTCCCGGTGTGCAGGCGGCGGACGATGTGAATATCACCCGCGCGGACATCGTGAACAATTATGAGGCGTTTAATTTTCATAATGTCGCCGATGTGAATCGTTACGAGACTCTGTTGCAGGAGGGTTTCGATCTGATCGGCCGCGAGCTTGCCAAACTGGATCAGGTTTTCGTTGATACCAAGTTTGAGTTTGGTTATGTGACCGACCGCACCGGCGCGGACAAGTTGATTTATATGGACGAGGTTGGTACGCCGGATTCCTCGCGAATATGGGATGGCCCCGCTTTGCGCGAGGGCAGGGTGGTGGAGAACTCCAAGGAGGGCTTCCGCCAGCTGCTGCTACAGCATTTCCCCGACCCGGATATACTGTTGAATAAAGATCGGATGCCCGAGCGTATGGCCCTGGCCAGGGACAATGCCCTGCCGACCGAGGTATTGATGGCGGTCTCAAACACTTATGTGGGCGTTGCGGAGAAAATCATCGGCAGCAAACTGCAGATATCGGACCACCCGAAAGCGGAAATCATCGACACCCTGGCCAGCGAATTCGGCCTGGTTGACTGATCCCCCTTGTTAGTTGGCTAGGGAAGTAGAGCTCATGCGGTTTTCTTCAACATTTGATAAGGGGTCATCCCGCCCATGGCTATAGCCATAGTATTCAATAATTTCCAGGGCTTCCGGGCCTTTTAGGAATTCCAGAAAGGCGCTGGCAGCTTCATTGCCTTCACCCTTGAGCAGCAGCACGGCATCCTGCTGGATAGGGGGGTACAAATGTTCTGAGGGTGTCCAGTGGGAGCCGTTATTGCTGCCAGTTAGCTGGGATAGAGAGACAAACCCTAACTGGGCATTACGGGTCATAATAAATTGGTAGGTCTGGGCAATGTTTGCGCCCGTAACAACCTTGTGCTCAATCTCATCATAGACACCAAGATGCCGCATTAACTGAATAGCGGCTTTGCCATAGGGTGCTATTTTGGGATTGGCGATAGCAATTTTACTGAAGCTGTCTTGTGAACGTAATACTGCGCCCTCGGCATCCACCAATTTTGGATCAAGGCTGAAGAGCACAATCTTGCCTTCGGCATAGGTGAATGCAGACCCGGCCACAGCCAAGCCCTGCTGTATTGCTTTTGCTGGTCTTTCAGCATCTGCGGCAAGGAACAGATCAAAGGGTGCACCATTGGCAATCTGGGCGTAGAGTTTGCCTGTGGAGCCAAAGCTTAATATCGCTTTATGCTCGCTTGTAAGCTCAAAGGCCTGGACGATTTTTTTTGCTGGTGCAGTAAAATTAGTGGCTACAGCAACGAGGGTTTCTGCCCCATACAGATTTGGGGTGGCAATTAGGATCAGCAAAAATAATCGTTGCAACGAAGTGCCATAATTAAAAAACTTTGACATGACAACCTTTAAAAATAGAGTCTGACGTCTAGTCTATCAGTCTTGCACCAGCACCTCCCATCAGGTGCAATTAATGGACAAACAAAACACCCGGTAGTTGGCGGAACGTCACCAGATCGAGCATTTGCGCAATATATCCTGGTGTAAGTCCATGCATATTTTTGCATAGTGTAGAGCCTGCAGAGTATGCTGTCGGTGACACTAACAGGGGAGGGAGCTGCATCATGGCACTGGCTCATGCAATCATGACAGCCCTGTTGGAGGATGATCTTTCAGGCTATGAATTGGCGCGGGACTTTGAGAGTTCCCTCGGTTTTTTTTGGCAGGCGTCCCACCAGCAAATCTACCTGGAATTGCGCAGGCTGTCGGATAAGCACTGGCTCAGCAAGCGTGAGGTGAGCCAGCGTGGAAAGCCCAACAAGATTACCTACGGCATTACCAAGGCGGGGCGAGAGGCGCTGGCGGAGTGGGTGTTCAGCGACACCCGTACCCAGGCTGCAAAGGATGATCTACTGGTCAAACTGTACAACCTGGACAACAATAATGCGGGCCACCTGGTGGGCGAAATTACAGCGCGGCGGGAAGAGATGATGCGCCGGCTGTACCTCTATGAGAAAATCCGCCGGCGCCATTACAGTATTCCCGAAACATTGCCAACCCGTCGAAAGGGGGTCTACCTGGCACTCGCCCTGGGTATCCATCAGGGCGAGCAGTTCCTGGCCTGGTGCGATGAGGCGCTGGTATTGCTGGCAGCTGTCAAAAGTTAGTGCAACATGGAACCCACCGGGTTTTGCCAGAGGTATACCGGGCCCGCAACATATTCTCCAGTTATCTGGAGATAACGACTGTTTTTTATGGATTTCCTGTTTGTACCCCCTTTACGCTAGGACTTGATGTGTAATTGGCGCTGTGGGCGTCGGGTGAGACAACATGCGCGTTCTATTATTAATGTTACTACTTCTACCGCAACTGGCGGCGGCGCGGGTCTATATATGTGTGGACGAGATAACCGGCAAGACCAGCTTTAGCGACAGGGGTTGTCAAACCACTGCCTCTCAGGAGGAAGTGCGTGTTCAGGCCATTAACGTGGGTTCAGGCAGTCGCACTGCCGGGG
>JAUVBI010000087.1 GCA_030591305.1 Pseudomonadota bacterium | reverse complement strand
GGCGCCAGTTGACGAAACTCGCCCTGCTCTGGATGTACCGCCTTCATAAAGCTGTTGCGCGATACCAAGTGTTCATCCTCTACCACTTCGGCTATAGAGAGCACTGGCGCAACGCAGGTATTTTCAGTGGCCAGTAAATCAGTCCACTCATCCCGGGTGGCCGTTAGAAATTTCTTCTGGAATGCAGCCTTCATTTTATCCTGCACACTGCGGTCGTACTGGCAATCACTGTACTGTTCCAGTTCCAGCAGACGACAGAGATTTTTGAAGAAGTGAGACTCAATCGCACCCACTGAAACAGCACCGCCCTCTTTCGTCTTGTATACACCGTACCAGGCATAGCCACCGGTCAACACAGTTTCATTTGGCCGGGTCTCTACACCTGTTGCTGTATATTGATCCAGATAGAGGGACATCAGGCTCAACACGCCATCGGTTGCCGCCACGTCAAGATATGCCCCTTCATTTTTGCGAAACCGGTTGAGCAATGCAGAAATAATGGCCATTGCCGCATGCATACCACCACCGGCACTATCCGCAACTGTCGCACCGGGAATAGCAGGCCGACCTTCGCCATCTCTTCCGCTGCAGGCCAGAAATCCGGCGAGGGCCAGGTAGTTAATATCGTGGCCCGCCCACTGGGCATAGGGGCCATCCTGACCATAGCCGCTGGTGGAACAGTACACTATAGAAGGGTTAACCTTGACAATATCGTCGTAGCCCACGCCAAGACGGCTGGCAACACCCGGCCGGTAACTCTCCATAATCACATCGACACTGGCAGCCAGTTTGTATATAGCTTCCCTGCCCTGCTCCGATTTGAGATCGACACGAATTTTTTTCATGCCTCTACCGGCGCCATAGGCGTAAAAAGCAGGGTCTATCTGCTTTGCTCCTTTTGCGGCAACCGGCGCAACCTTGATGACGTTCATGCCATAGTCGGCCAGAATTCGTGAGGCGCGCGCCGCCGGGCCAACACTGGCCAGGTCCAGAAGCGTCAGACCTTCGAGAAAAGCCATACTTTTTCCTGCTTCGGGCATCGTCTAGAAATTCTTGGGCAAGCCAAGCTCTCTCTTCGAAATTATATTTTTTTGCACTTCAGAAGAGCCCCCACCAATGGTGTCAATAACCGTGTAGGTATAGCAGTTCTCAGCACGACCACCTAGCGGAGCGTCCTCGCTACCCAGCGCTAACTGCGCACCTGGACCGACAATATCCATAGTGGCATTTGCTACACGCAGTGAAAGTTCAGTGGCAAAGAGCTTATAGGCAGAGGCTTCATAGGTTGGCGTTTTTCCAGACAGGGCTGCATCGACAAACTTCACCCCCAGCAAGCGCCCCACCTCACATTCGGTTGCCAGTTGGGCAACACGTTGGCGCAATATCGGGTCATCTTTTAAGGGCACACCGTCTTTGCTCGCTGTTTTGACGTAGTCACACAGTAACTGTACGCGACCGCGTATGGGAGAGAAGGTGAACAGGGTAAAACGTTCGATATCCAGGGCCTCTGCGATATATTGAAAGCCCTTGTTCACATCACCCACCATGTAATCATGGTGAACAAATACATCGTCGAAAAATACGCTATTGGTGCGCTCTCCGCCCATAGTAGGCATGGAGTGAACCGTCAGGCCCGGGTCATCCATCCGAATCAAAAATAATGAGATGCCGTTGTGCTTCCTGACCTCAGTATTGGTACGGGCACCCACCCAATACCAGTCGGCAAAATGTGCGGACGTGGTAAATATTTTCTGCCCATTCAACACCCAGCCATCGCCTTTACGCTCGGCTTTCAAACGCATGGCCGCAGCATCGGAACCGGCATTGGGTTCTGAATAGCCCACCGCAAATTCAACTTCCGCATTAAGAATCTGTGGCAAAAACTCCTTCTTCAGTTTTTCAGAGCCCACGTTAATCAGCGTCTTGCCAATAATACCCACGCCTTTACCAATCTGGGGCGCACCCACTGAAGAGAGCTTTTCATTGAGCAGGTATTCGTAAATCCCCTCGCCATCCTGGCCACCATACTCCTTGGACCAGGTGATACCCAACCAGCCCTTGGCGGCAAGTTTTTTCATAAAAGCACGCCGTTCGGGGGTATCGCAAATCTGCGCCATATTTTCGCGAGTGACGTCCATAACATCGATATGGCGATTTTCCTCGAGGAAATCATCGACCTCTCGCAGGAAGTTATATTCGTCTTCAGAAAAGTCAAAGTTCATGAGTTCTATCTCTACATTGAATAATATTAAGCATTTTTACCAAGGACACCGGCATCGCGAAGCGCTGCAATTTTGCCGTCCTTATAGCCCAGAACATCACGTAAAACCTCCTCGGTATGCTCGCCAACCGTGGGGGCTATTGCAGGCTCGGGCAACTCCTCACCGACAAAATTTACGGGAAAAGCCAACATATCCGCACCGTGTGTTTCATGCGGAAGGATTTTAAAACGCGCTTTGAACTGAGGGTCATGTATGATATTTTCCGGCGTATTCACCGGGGCTATCGGGGTGTTTTTCTCGGAGCTGAATTCCAGCCACTGCTGCGAATTCCTGGTTTTGAAAATATCCCGCAGTTCGACTCTCAATTCTTTATTACCACGCGCATGATCGGCAAACGTCGAACCCGGCCACTTTTCAAACAGATCGGCACGGCCAATACCTTCACAAAAGTTTTTCCAGAAAGCCTGTTCCGATGCCATAAATAAAATATGGCCATCACTGGATTCATAAACCTGGTAGCGCACCCCCTCTTTCATGCCCGCAGTGGCAACCGGGCGGCGCTCGTAGTTATCCGCCTTGTTACCGGTTACAACATCCTCCGGTCTGGCGTACGCCATATAGCTCTCACTGCGATACCAGTCAAAATATGCGGCGGCGTCACTCTGCCCCAGCTCCATTTCGCAACCTTCACCTGTTTCGCGAGCACGCAGCACGCCTGCCAATATTGCCAGCCCACCGACAAAGGGTGCTGCATTTATACCAATGGAAACGTGTTCAGGAATGAAGCAAAAACCTTCTTCATCATAGGCGGGCGTCATGACTCCGGACCAGGTATCGTAGGCGATGCCGTGGGATGGCATTTTTTTGTAGGGGCCTGTTGCACCATAGCCAGATACATTGATAAAGATTATCTCGGGGTTAATTTTCTTTAGGTCGTCATAACCAAGACCCAGTTTAGCCAGCGCACCAGGGCGCATGGTTTCAACGACTACATCTGCATCTTTAACCAGGTCCTCATAAACCTTCTTACCGGATTCTGTCTTTAGATCCAGCACAATGCTCTTCTTGCCACGATTGAGGTGATAGTGCATTAGAGAAGTGCCCTCAATAATTGGCCAGGTCATCTCGCGAATGTAATCACCCGATGGAGATTCAACCTTTATGACTTCAGCGCCCATATCGGCAAAAGACGTTGTAAGAGCCGCCGGACCCAGCAGGGAGCTCTCGATGATACGCAGATCTGCCAGGGGAGCTTGCAGGGCTTTCATTTGACTCATTCCTCATTAACAACTTCGACTAACAATAAGCCATACGGCGAATATTAAACGGGGAAGCTCAATGCGGTTTTGGCCGATGGTATGTCATATTTGGACAGGACCACAGCAGGTGGTTCTAATCTGGCCGCTGTATAACACCCGAGTCAGTATACAGCTCGTATTCAGCCTCACTCAAGCCCAGCAGACCACAGAAGACTTCTCTGTTATCAGCGCCAATTGCCCGACCAGCATGAGGCGTTTTACCCGGCGTTCCCAACAGGCCCATAGCCAGCCCCGAAGCCACAACGCTGCCCTTTTTCTCGTGGACTACTGTTTCAAAATAATGTCTGGCTTTAAGCTGTGGATCGCGCAGCCACTGGTCTTCTACGCTCTGGACCACACCGGCTGCAATGCCTGCGCCCTGCAAGCTATGCATCACCTCGTAGGGATCACGCGTACTGGTCCACTGCTCAATAAGCGTATCCAGGGCTTGTCGATTGGAACATCTGTTTTGCCGGGAATTGAATCGCGCATCGTCCAGCCATTGCGGTTTTTCAAGCAGTTGGCAAAAGTTTTGCCATTCCCCCTCACTGGTAACAGAAAGAGTGCACCACCTGTCGTTCTCAGCGCTAGGGTCAATGCAACGATAACAGCCCTGTGGAGCGCCGTACAAAGAGCTGTTTCCAGGCTTGTCGGGCTCTCTATCATGGGCCAATACATCCAGGAAGACATGGCCAATCGATGCAATGGTAGCCTCCAGCTGGGAAATATTAATTTGCTGTCCCACGCCGGTTTTGCGCCGGTATTCAATAGCAACCATAATGGCAAATAAGCCGTACAGGGCAGCCAGCGGATCCGGATAGGCAAACTGTGTCATGGTGCAATCGCGGTGGGCAAAGCCGGACAAGCTGGACAAGCCCGACAGGGCTTCAATATTGGGCCCCCAGGAGATGTATCTGGAATCGGGGCCGTGCTTGCCATAACCTGTGCTGCTGAGCAAAATCAGCCCGGGCTTGATATTTTTCAACGCCTCAAAACCCAGGCCCAGCTTTTCAAGCACACCGTTGCCATTATTGTCGATGACCACATCACTCTCTTCGATCAGCCGCCTGGCAAGCTCAGTGGCTTCGGGATTAGTGAGATCGAGGGCCACACAACGTTTTCCCGCATTCCAGTCTGTCAGCCAGGGTGAGAGTTGCGACTGAACTCCCAGCTCAGGCGATTTCGGTGACACATAGAGTCGGGATACATCGGGAAAGCCCCTTGACTCCACTCTGATGACATCCGCCCCACACGCTGCCATAAACCGCCCTATCCAGGGGCCTGCCATTCCAGTGGTAAATTCAACAATTCGCAAATTCGGCAGGGCTACACCGGAGGATTGAGTGTCAGGCTTGCTGGCTGGCCTTGGCCCTCTGGCAATTTTTTCAAGCTCGTCATTGTGTTGTCCGAGTTTTGGCGCTGGCGAGCGTATTGCCCAGGGCGTTAGCAAAAAACGGTAAGGTGGACCCGGATAGCGAAGTGTGGTGCTGTCCGTTTGCTTGACGTCCACAAAAAACTTCCGCTCGTTCAGGTGAAGATCATTGGCTATGCTATGCCCTGAGCTTAGTGGCGTCACAGCGAGGTGACGTCGTTGTCCCTCACGGTATAGTTCATCCACAGTAAACTGCATTGTCAGTTCAGTAATAAAAATGTCCAGCAGCTCCCGATAGGGTTGCCGGGCCGATGATGGTCCTTCAAACATCGGGTCGAGGACTTCCTGATTACCGCTGATTTCATTGACCCATTTCGCAAGAGTTTGCCAATGCAAGGGGCGATTAACCATCAGATATATACGGCCATCCTTGCAGGGGTAGCTGCCGGAGGGAACCGAGGCAAAAAGCCCGGTGCCGAAACGCTTTGAAATAATACCGTCTTCAAACCACTTTCCGACACCGCAGATACTGGTAACCGCCAGCATGGTTTCCTGTATCGATATATCAACCTGCTGCCCCTCACCTGTCTCCCGGCTGTGATGCAGTGCAATCATACTACTGGCCGCCGCCATGGTAGAGGCCATCACATAAGACTGTGATCCCGCCATCATCACCGGCGGGTCTTCGGGAAAACCGGTTGCCACCATTGCGCCTCCCAGCGCACTGGCCACAATGTCCGCTGTTTTGTAGTTGCGGTGAGGGCCACTCTGGCCAAAGCCGCTTATGGAGGTAATCACAAGACCGGGATTTTCACTGTGTAAGGCCCGGGCAGAAAGCCCAAATTCCGCCATCCGCCCAGGTGGCAAGCTTTCAATCAGCAGCTCACTGTTGCGGGCGAGTTCAAGCACTTTTTGTCGCCCCGCAGCATTACTCACATCGAGGCTAATGCTCTTTTTATTGGTGTTATTGTATAAAAAATGGAGGCTGGATTCACCATTGGCCTGCCCCTGCAGGAAAGGTGGAATTGCACGGCCCGTGGTATCCCCATCCTCACAATTAGCAGGCAGCTCAAGCTTGATAACCTCGGCGCCCATGTCGGCAAAGAGCTTTCCGCAATAACTGCCTTTCTCATCACAGATCTCAAGAACTCTGATACCTTCCAGAGCGGCACCTGGAGGATCGCTACTCATTCTTCCTGTAGTCCGTGAGTTTGTTGCCTGTCCAGCCCTTGAACGCCCGACGAAAATTGCTGACGCTGTTGTAACCGAGAAGAAAGCCAATTTCCTTGGGTGTTAATGACGTGTATTTAAGGTACTGAATAGCGAGATCTTTGCGGGTGCTATCGAGAATATGCTGGTAGGTGAGGTTTTCCTGAACCAGGCGACGGCGTAGTGTTCGCGAGCCCATTTTCAGGCGCCGGGACATCTCCTCCAAAGCGGGAAACTCACCCGGGGTTTTCACCAGCGCATTGCGTATTTTACTGGACAACAGGTCCGCATCGGCCATTTGGTCAACCAGGACTTTACACTGCTGTTCACACAGCTTGCACACATCCTCATTGGCAAGACTGATCTTATGATCCAGGCTATTGATATCCCATGAAATCAAATTTCGCGGCTGATCAAAATAAACCGGACAATCGAAGTGTTTTTTATAGCTCTCTACATCTTCCGGCGCAGCATAAGTCACCCGCATCTCCAAAATTGGAAAAGGCCTGTTGGTCAAGCTGGATGCAAGCCCACAGGTACGGCTGACGAACTCTTCCACCGCAAAGGACGTCAACTCCCCCAGGGGGAATATCTCCTTGAGCTCGGTACACCAGCGCTCACTGCTGACTTCGGTGATAGGCAAAACAATATGTTCCACCAAAGCATCGTATTTGGAAAACAACTCGCGGGAGCGCGCCAGGGTAGAGGCACTTAATGCGGCGTAGCCCAATACACCCAGGTTGCTGACTTTGAACTCAGCACCAAGAGCGATGCCAACCCTTGGCTCACCCGTCAGGGAAATTATATTTCCGATTATGCAGCGATACTGATCAGCTGTCGGAGAAAACTGGTCGCTGGCAATCTGCTCTTCACACAGCCCGGTACCTTGCAACACCTGCCCCGGAGGAAACCCCCTGGCTTCCATTCGAGCGAGGTAAAAGCAGATTTTGTTATTTGTCTTGAGAATCGAGGCAGTCATATACCACGAATTTTACATGAAAATCTGTAGATTAAGAAAGCGATAGCGGAAAACAGTAAATGGGGCATATTCGTCTTAGCAGGCTAAATGAAAAACTGGAAAACAGGTGCTATTCACACAAGCCGGACTTTATGACGCGACGTAGAAGCTTACCGGTTTCGTTGTAGGGTAGCTCGTCCAGAAACTCTATCAACTGTGGTACACGGGAACTGCGCATCCTGCCCTTAACCCACACTTGTAACTCCTCAGCAGAGACTTTTTTGCCTGACTTGAGTACCACTGCAGCTGCTACTCCCTCTCCCCACTGCTCATCGGGAACCCCAACAACGGCAGCATCTGCTACCGCTTCATGCTCCAATAAAACATCCTCAATCTCCCCGGGTGACATATTCTCACCCCCACGAACAATCACATCATCCGCCCGGCCTTCCAGAAACAAGAAACCCTGTTGATCCAGGGAACCCGCATCCCGGGTCGGAAACCAGCCGTCGCTGTCCAACAGGCTGCCCTTGCCCACATATTCACCGGAAACCTGTTCGCCGCGAACATAGATTTCACCCCGCTGGTCTGTGGCAACTACCTTTCCCTCGTCATCGCGAATTTCAAGCTCAACCCCGGGCAGGGGGCGACCAACAGAAACCAACCTGCGCCGCACCGCCTCGTCATCGCTGGCTACCGCATCGCGGTGATCCTGTGGGCCCAATATGGCGATGGTAGAGCTGGTTTCTGTCAAACCATAGGCATTGGCAAAATCAGCGTTGGGAAACAATGTCATCGAGCGCCGGATAACAGAGAGGGGCATTTTCCCGCCGCCGTATGCCAGCGCCCTCAGGCTTGGCATATCGGCTGCAGCAGCATCGCCCACAAACTCGACGATATGTGCCAGCATGGTAGGCACCACAAATGCATTAGTAATATTCTCTTTTTTCACCAGAGAGACCCACTCTCCAGCACTGAAATTGGGCAACTGTACGACCCTGCGACCAGAATAAACCGAACTTAATACCGCAGAAATACCCGCTATATGATAAGGAGGAACACAGGTCAGGGCGGCGTCATCTTCCATTGCTGACATAAATTCAACAGAGCTGAGAATATAAGATACCAGGTGCTTTTGGCGCAACACTGCTGCCTTGGGTGCACCCGTGGTGCCACTGGTAAACAGCAGTACGCCAACATCTTCCTGGTCCATTGACCAAGGGTCCTGAAGCGGCAAGCCGCTCCTGGCCGTACCAATAAATGCATCGCGGGAGATTACCTGCACCCCCTTCCGGTCACTAAAATCAGCAACACGATCAGCACCGGTGATCAACATGCAGGGCTTGACGCGATCCAACAGCGCATCGATTTCGTCGACAGTCAGACGGTAGTTAATTGGCACATAGGGCACCCCGGCCCAGGCGCAGGCAAACAGGGCAACAGGCGTGGCCAGGCTGCTGACATCAAGCATCACCACATAATCACAACCGGAGTTTTTGATCTCGGCAGCTGCGCTACCAGCCGCATCAAACAGCTCCTGGTAGCTGAGAGAGTCATCTCCATTGGTAAATGCGACACGCTCGCCAAAGCCTTGCGAGGCCATCTCCAGCAACATCATTACATTCATTTTTTTAGTCCGACGATGGAAGTGCTTTTGCTTCCTTTAACACCAGGGTTTCACCGCCAGCGGTCAACGACCCGTCACCGGGCTTAACACACAACAATTCAAGATCACCTGCCTCGTTGACGTAACGCTTGCCAAGTAACGTGCCGTCAGCATGAGCAGAATCTACTGAACCACCTTCGGCGGTATCGCTTGGCCCTATCATGGCAACACCACCACAGTTCACTTCAACATTAGCTCCCGATGCAGCAATTACCATAACTTCTGTTGCGCATACTGCGCTCTTCATACGGGTTCCAGCTTTTAATTCAGCCATTTCTACTCTTACCTCTAACTCGGTGTCTCGATTTTAAAAAATTAAACGCGCTTGGTAGGTTCGATGCCCGTTATCCTGGCCAAATTGAGGCCGAGAATATTTGCCTTGTCTTCCGTGGTCAACTGCTGATAGCCCCAGTTTTTCTGTAGCTCTTCCGGCATATCCAGATTCTTGATGTAATCGACAACGCGCTTGGTATCATCAAATGGCAGATCCAGACCCAGTACAATTTTTTCCGATGGCATCCACTGCAAGGCGGTACCAATGGCATGATAGCCGCGATAGGGCGAGCGTTCATACCAACCGATAATGCCCGACAGGCTCATATAAAGATTCTGGTGTTTACCGCACAAGCCGATTAGCGCCTCGGTATCCGGCCAGCCAGCATGATAGGCGATAATCACCAAATCCGGGAAGGCCAGTAGCACGTCGTCCAGCTGCCTGACATCACAGTGCGAACCGGGCTGGGGTACCACATAACTGTGCCCGGTATGGATAGTGAGCGGAACACCCAACTCCTGGGCCTTGGCATAAAACGGCCACAGGCGTTTATCGTTTATGGGGCCGTCGTCCTCCGGCGCATAGACCTTGCACAATTTGGCATCGCGCTCTTTGTACAAATACTCCAGCTCCCAGATCGCCTCATCCAGGCCGCGTTTTATAATGGGACCGCAGTTGGCCTCCAGGTACATACGCCCCGGATAAGGTTCAATTTGCTGCATCATAAAGCCATTGGTTGACAGAGAGACGGTTCCTCCAGTGACATCCATCATGGGCTCACGCAGACAGAAGGTGACATCGACATCGCCTTCATCCATATACTTGATCAGTTCAGAGGCAATAGGGTGGGGCCATTCACCCGACAGGTCGCGACCCGACCATGCACGCATAACACCGTCGACACTTCCCCACCATCGCTGTACTCCGGGATAGTAATCAATCTCGGACATCGTCTGGGGGTTCATAAAATGACATTCAGTCAGTGCAACAAAATATTCCTGTTCAGCCATAATCATATCCTCTGAATTTTCAACTGGGTTGTCCATGATACGAGCCCAATAATATACCCAAATATGAGCTGCGGGCAATTGTCTGCCATGCGCGCTCAACTTTCCCAACAAGCAACTCTATCTATTTGTTTTTATTAAATATATTTAAAAATATCACGACAAAACAGCCTTCTTTAGCTGACCTTTTGCCATATGCACCGGCGAATGTCCAAAATTGAAATCCTGTAGGCCGGATTTGATTCGATGCATAATGGAGGGAACTCGGGTAAGCCTTTAGACTGAAAGCCAAATTCCGTTGTTCTCGATGAATTACTAATTAATTGGAGGAACCAGCAGCATGACAGTTGTACTGTGTACGTGGGGTGACGCCATCGAAGGCGGTACCGAGGAAGCACTAACCCTGGCCAATAAATTCAGCTCTACCATCGACTCTGATCTGAACTGGCTTGTTATAGGTGGGGCGGGAGACGCTGCAGGCGAAATTGCAGCGAACTACGGCGTGAAGCATCTGGACCGTATAAGCAATGCCAAACTGGCATCTTTTGGCCCCGACGCAATGGTTGAGGCTCTGCTCCAATACTGCGAACAACACAAGCCCGGCACTATTTTGTTTAACCAGACCATTGCCGCCCGTTTAATTGCTCCACGTCTGGCGGGCCGTCTGGGCATCCCGGTTGTCATGAATGGTTTTGATCTCAGTCCAAAAGGCAACTCACTCAATGTCACCGCGAGTGCTTTTGGTGGCGACACCCATTGTGTCTATGAATTAACCGGTGAAGCCAACATCGTATCTGTTGTAACCACCTCCATCGTTGCCGAACATGCAGCGAGTGCGAGCTCGCCGGAAACAAGGCAGATCAACGTCAATCTGGACTCAATAAACGAGCGCTTTAAAGTAACTGAGCAGCCCAGCGCAGAGGGGCCTCGCCTGGAAGACGCCGATATTATTGTCTCTGGTGGTCGCGGCCTGGGGTCGGCTGAAAACTATGGCCTGATCAGGGAACTCGCTGCACAACTGGGCGGATTACCCGGCGCATCACGCGTAATTGTAGACGAGGGCTGGGTAGATTCATCCCTTCAGGTTGGCCTGACCGGTAAAATTACCCGCCCAGGCCTATATCTGGCGGCGGGGATCTCCGGCGCAAGCCAGCATATGGCCGGCTGCTCTGCGGCGAAGACCATTGTCGCTATTAACAAGGATAAGGATGCCTCCATCTATCGCTATGCCCGTTATGGCATCGTAGGTGATTGCCTGGAGATCCTGCCGGAACTCATTAAAGCTGCGAAAGCATAAACAACATAGTGGAACAAGAGAGGTAAACCATGTCTGAATCAAGACTCCCTTGCGTAGAGGGCTTATTCAGTGCCAAAGACGGTGTCGCAACCCTGCACGGTTCCAAGTGCACCGGCTGTGACACGCCCTACTTCCCAAGATCTGAG
>JAUVBI010000174.1 GCA_030591305.1 Pseudomonadota bacterium | reverse complement strand
TGATTTTAGAGGAGTTTTCTGCGCATCGTGCAAACATTACTAAAATCTACCAACTGGATGAAAATATTGTAGTGACGGGGGCCAGTGATGGCACCATGAAGCTTTGGCGGCTGGACATACCCAGAGGGAAATACCGTAATGCCGAGCAGGGCGTTTTATACGATACATTTGTAAGAGACGACATAGGCAAGAGAAATCCCAAATTGCTGTCGACTATTGTAGCGGACACCCAGGGCGAGATACTCATTAGCTCTCCGGACGGATACTATTGGTCCACCCCAAGAGCAATTCACCAGGCAAGTTTTCTCAACGGAGATGAGCTATTTGACTTTAGTCGCTACGATTACTGGCTGAACAGGCCAGATATTATCCTGAATAGGCTGGGCAAGGGTGGTACGGATTCCAGAAAATTGTGGAAGAAAATGGTCGAGTTTCGACAGAGTCGCCAGCCCGGTAATCCCAGAATGATGCCTGTTAATACGGCACCACCAGAGTTATCTGTTGTTGGCCCCGATCAAATCGTTAACAGCCAGGCTATAAAAATTGCTTACAGCACAAACCTGCAACAGGCAACGAGGGGTCGTTTGCATGTCAGGGTAAATGAAGTTCCCATTTTTGGACATGCGGGCACTGCCGTTGATCGATCGCCGGGTGAGTTGCAATTGGAGCTGATTCCAGGGATCAACAGAATTAAAATGTATGTAGAAACTGACAGGGGTGTTCAATCAGATACTCAGTACTTTACTTATAATAGACCGGAGTTGGGTGTCAAACCCGACTTGTATTTACTGACTATCGGCGTGTCTGACTATGAAGACGATGCGTTGGATCTAAACTACGCCAGTAAAGATGCCACCGATATTAAAAGTCTGATGGCCGACAGCACCAGGTATAGGCAGGTATTCACTGAAACCCTGCTCGATAAACAGGTTAGAACTGCAGCCATTATGAAAACAAAGAAATTTTTGGAGCGCAGCAAGCCCACCGATCACGTTATAGTTTTTTTCGCGGGTCACGGGTTTCTCGATGAAGAAGATAATTACTATTTTGGCACCGTAGATGTAGATTCAGCCAGGCCTGAAAAGAGAGGCCTGGCCTATGAAGAGATAACAGATTTGCTGGATGGTATACCTGCACTAAACAAGCTTCTAATGCTTGATACCTGTCACTCGGGGGAAGTCACCCGTGCAGCTAAAAATATTACTCTGGTGGAGGGCGTGTCAGCCAGAGGGATAAAGCTGAAAAAGTCGCCGCGCAAGGGCGCAGATCTCAATCTTTCGTTTGAGATGCTACAGAATGCATTTACCGACTTAAGAGCATCGACAGGTGCCACCGTAATTAGCGCAGCGGGCGGTCAGGAATTTGCGCTGGAAACCAATGAGATAAAAAATGGTGTTTTTACGGCCAGCGTTATCAAGGCTTTAGGTGAGATGGCAGCCGACAGCAATGGAGATGGGAGTATATCGACAACGGAATTAAGAGAGTACACCTACAGGGAAGTGTCACGCCTCACCAGGGGGCAGCAAAAGCCGACAACCCGCAGCTATAATCTGGATTTCGACTTCACTGTTTACTAGGGGCCTACCGCCTTACTTCCCAGCTGTAAATCTGCATGCCCCCCAGGTTTGGTTTTGATTTTTTTCCTGCGCCGCGGCTCTGCACTTTAAACTCCTCAGCTGAGCCATCATTGGCATATATCGCTGCATCCAGGAGTAGTTGCAGTGATGAAGACTGTTGTTCACTTCGAAAATTGAATACGGCACTGCGTGATCTCACGCCCAGGGGAGCTTGCTCCAGGAAAGAAAAATCCCGTGCAACACCATCGCCCGGCTGGCTCATGATTATAAAATCTTCCAGACCCTCTGGCTCGGGGTATAGCTCCAGTACAATAGGTGCGAGCTGGTCGCCGGCCTGCACGCGGTTGCTCTCACCTGACTCCGGCCATATTTGAACGATGCCGTACATGGCATCGCGGTATAGCAGACTGACGTCCTGGGGCTTGCGTGAGATATTCTTGATATTTACAGTTACTTCATCGCCATCACCAAATACAGGGATTTCAGTGAGTGGATAGGCGTGTTCCTCTCCATTTTGTCTTACTGTCATAGTGACTTGCAGGGGCGAGTTATTAGATGTGCCACCGGTGCCCATATGTGCCTGAATTTTTATCAGGTTCTCAACTCTCGCTATACGCGTGAGAGCACTACTGATGCTATCTGTCAGCCTCTGTGGAGAAGTTTCAGCGGGAACTGTAAGCAGATTTTGCGGCGTTCTCTCAATATTACAGCGCTGTTGTTCTGCCTTATTAATGACCTGGTATTCGCAGGGCAGGCTCTGGTCGGGGGAGAGAAACCAAAGGGAATTTTCGAACATACTCACACGTAAATCGGCTACTTCGTTGTTATTCCAGGCAGTCAGTAGTGGGTTGCTATCGGCAGCGTCAAGAACAGCCAATTCAAGCTTCTGTAGCTCCGTAGAATCTAAGTCTTTGGTGGCCAGGGCCGCCACAGATAGGGTGAAATCCAGCGCGGGCTCCTTTAAGACGGAATAGACTGTCTTTGGAAGTTTGCTGCCTTTCATGTCGATAAGGGTGGCGGTGCTAGAAAGAGCTTGAGCAGAAGTTACTTCTGCCTGCCCCAGAAAGTCGTCCTCTTGTGCGAGTGGGCTGCTGTACAAATTAATGCGGGCGCCTCGACCAAAATGTTGCAGGTGGCCCGCACTGATATCTATGGTGTCTCCCTTTCTGGCCACCTTGGCGGGCCATACATCCATACTCGCTGAGTCTTCATCAAACACAGTTGCACTCAGGCTCGCGCCGCCGCTGACCATGGGTTGGCTGGCGCGCCAGGGCATGGTGCGGTATTGCTCCAAAATCTGGTGGCCCAATTGATTGTAGCTGATACCACGGGCCCGGGATAACACACTCATCATGTTGTAGGTGAATACACCGTGGACTTTGCGATGTTGACCCTTGCGAGGCAGGTCCATTTCCGGTGTGGTCTGGGTGGATTGAGAGGCCGAGAAGGCGATTAGGTAGCCTCGCTTATTACTGGCTTTGTCCACAGTGTCGGTGGTGAATCTTTGGTCGCCTTGCGAGGAGGGGGCACTTGTTCCCCGGCTCTTAACATTGACGGCTTCAGGTATGCCCAGTGTGCCGGGGGCAACTTGCCTGTACCTGACTCCACTAAAACCACCACCGCGGGTCATGGTTCCCGAATGACAGCTGTCGAAAACCATCCACACATTTGCACCACGGTCGCGAATACGGTCCAGGTAAGCCCCTATTTCATTATCGGTGATGGCGTTGACCACCGAGCCGATATGGCTGTCCCATTTGGCTGCGTCGGCGGGTAAAAATATTTCATCCAGCCCGTCAGTCTCGGAAGTGTCATCGGGCTGTGCAGGCTGTCGCGACCCGTGGCCGGCAAAATGTAAGTACACGAAGTCGTCCGGCTTACTGGTGCTGGCGAGCTTTTCAAGTTCATTGAGAATATTCTTTCGCAGGGGTTTGCCCTTGGCTTCGGAGCGCTCACTTAGCTCAACCACGTGCTCGCTCTCAAAACCGCGTTGGCCCAGCACTGCAACCACCAGGGCAGCATCATTGGCGGGCCCGACCAGGTTGGCATTTTTAAGAGCCGGATATTCTGTAACACCGACAATTAATGCGTACTTTTCTGCTTGTGCTCCTGTGCTACACAAAGCGATTAGTACTAAAGCGGTGAAAATGCGGGAGATGAGAGCCATATGACACCCTTTTTATAGTTTTTAGTGGGTTATTCGAAGCTTTTGGCTCTACAGCCGTTTATATAATCCATGAATTTTAATGAAAAGAGAAGGCATGTTTGTCATAAAACTTGCGGAAGATATACAATCATTTAAGGATTACTGTTGGAGAGTGGAAGATGATATTCGGGAAGGCATCGTACTTGTTGTTTGTTTTGTTAATGGCCACGACACAGCTGTCTCTTGCTGCTTTTAGAGTGGTAGAGAGAAACCCTGGGGACAGCTGCGATATCACCGATAAAGCAATTGTTGATGTTGTAATCAATATAGCTTCTCAGCGCCTTGGTGTGCCCGTTAGCAATATAGATGTGATGGACAATTTTGCAACGCTGGGCGCAGATACAATGACCATCTACGAGATCAATGCCGCCGCTGCAGACTGGTATAAGGTGCGGGATGTCATTGCGGAGTTTTCAAACAAATCGGTGTGTCATCTGTCCTTGCAGGTTGAGGAGGCGTTATCAATGCTGGGCCACCAGATGCGCAGTAGGGGGCCGGAATCCGTTGAAGAAGAGGTCGTAGAGCAAACAGTCTATTACGCCACCAACCGACAGCAAAATCGTGCGGCGAAAGAACTGTCCCAGCGCTACTCCGGCGAGCGTAGTACGGACAAATCCCTGGATTATGGCGTTGCAGTTGTCACGATTCCCGCCAGCCACAAGTCGGGCATGCTAGAGGGGCCATTTCTGGGTCTGAAGATGCTGGAAGACCCCAAAAGCCATATTATTCTGAGTACTCTGGAAGATATGGGGGAGAGTGATTTTTTTGCATCTATCGGTAAAACCCTGACACGGAGTACCGGAGGTGACTGGGATGGGCACGCGGTAGTTTTTGTTCACGGATTTAACGTGCCATTCACCGAGGCCGTCATACGCACTGCGCAGCTTGCCTATGACATTGAGTTTACCGGTGCACCCATGCTCTTTTCCTGGCCGTCGGATGGCAAGCTTCTGGGCTACACCTCAGACAGGGAAGACGCTACCTGGAGTGTTGCCTATCTTCGCAACTTTCTTGATAAAACTGTGGCGCAACTACCCGGAAAGAAGATACACATTATCGCTCACAGCATGGGCAACCAGGTATTAATTGGCGCGTTACAGCAGATGATGCTTGCCGACAGTAGCCGTAGCCAGCTGTTTGAGTCGATTACGCTGGCAGCCCCGGATTTTGATGCGGAATTATTTGTTGACCAGATTGCACCGCTGGTGCGGGACCTGACTTCTCAATGGACCATATACACCTCTGATAATGACATGGCCTTAAGTGTCTCTCTCGAAGTTAATAACAATCGACGCCTGGGCCAGCCTGTTACACCTATTGCAAAATACGACGTCATTGATGCCACGGGAATTGAAGTGTCGCCCTGGAGCGTTCCGGAAAACCATTCGTACTATGCTACCAAGCAACAAGTAATCGATGATATTCAACAGGCTATTTCGGGGGTTAGCGCCAGGGACAGGGGTTTGAACCAGAAGCGAAAGGGCGGTATTGTTTACTACTCCTTAGAGTAATATGGAAGAGCGATGTCCCCGGTGGGGCGCCTGGTCTTCAACACCAGTGAGGCGCCATTTGTGTGCCTGGTGGGTTCGACTCCTACCTCTTTCGCCACAAAAATAGTAGTGTTATTTCTCCCTGCCGGCTGCTATGATTTCGTTGGCTCGAAACTACAGGGCTACATTGTTCCCTAATCGGAACGATTGCACACATGGAGGTCACATGAACATATTTTTTAGAGTAGCAGTTCTGATTGGAGCTATTTTTTACACAGTTCTGGGGAATGCAGCTTCAGTATCAAACTTTCAGAGCACATATGATGTCGTTAACAATCGAATCCAGTATTCTTTTGATCTAATTCCAGTAGATGGGGCAACACCTTCCGGGGTAGATCATATTTATTTGAACTACAACCCTCAAAATCCTCCCAATCCCTTTATTACTGGCACAACCACGCTGCTCGATTCATCCATAGTCGGTATGAGTCTCTCAATTTTTGACGTTGACGAGTTGTTCTTATACTTCTCGAGTCCCTTGACCAGTCCAGCTACCGTTGTGTTTATTCTTGGAGACACCGACCCGGCATCCTTGGGAGCTGTTACATATAATCTTGGGCTTGTGGTCAATACAACCTATGGATCCCCCCCGAGTACACTCGGTCAACAAGATTTGGGTATCGTGGAAACAGATGCTGATTATACGACAGGCACTGTCCCTCCCTCTATTTCTTTACCTCCTGTAACACCCCCAGTAGCAGCCACACCGGTGCCAACTATGTCCGCCTACGGTGTTCTTTTAACCATATTGGGAATGTTATTGGTAGCGAGTCGCCGTCTAAGGGCGTCAGCTAATTGCAAATAGTTTGAGAAAGTTAGATTCCTAATAAAACCAAGCCCACTTCGGTGGGCTTTTTATTGTCTGCAAATTGAGCTGGAAGTGTCGCGAGATGGCACAAAGTGGCCAGTTGTACTGGTATTGAACAGGGCAGGCAGTACCTGGGGGCCAATACGGCGCGTATTTGAATACTTCGATCAATGCGGTTTCAACGGAGTGCAACATACCAGCAGTCAATGACGATCTGTGACACACTTCCGCGAGTTGATAGCCCCCAGTTAGAGGGTAATCCCCCCAGTACACGTATTTTTATATTCGTCGATACGGACAACCTCGATAATCTAGATAAATTTGTGTATGTATTCGTCACCTCTCTAAGCATTATCCCCATAGCTACTTATTGCAGAAATTACGACCGTTGAAGACGAGTTGGTTTATCCATGCGAAAATATTCGAAACAAAAGGGCACTGTATGACGCATTTGGCCAGGCATCAAAAAGCAACTTTAAAGCAAGTTTTATTCAGTCGGGGTTTCGCGCGGAATAAAGTGGCAGGTAAGTGGCAGGTAAGTGGTAGGTAGGGATATTGCCATCTCGCGCAAATCAACGGGCAATGCATTCGTGTCGGCGTTGGCTAAATAATCACTCATATCGGCTGAGTTATAAGTGTGCCAGTACAATACTTTTTTAGTTGGGTGTTCGGCGCATTGTTGGAGGACCGCAGCGGCGGTCTTGGCTGTGTAGGTTGGTTCCAACTTTACGC